>NZ_JBNNSK010000012.1:0-153301 GCF_050277655.1 Peribacillus sp. NPDC097675
TACCGTGGACACCCTTGCATTAAGCTAACCACTACTACTGCCTTCATGGTTCGGGACTCACACCCTATAGATTGCACCCATGCCGGGCACACTAAAAAGACGAGGCGCCTCTTGGCAGCCTCGTTTTTGCGTTACCCTAGAATTCTTTGGTAGAGGACCTTTGCATGGACAATATCTTTGGTTCCATGGATCAACGCCCGTCCATCTTCGAAAACGACCATTCGTTCGCCATCCTTTTCACAAGAAAGAAGGAAGGGATTAACTTTGATCAGATAGCCACTCCCCTGTAAATCTTTAGCCAATTTCCCGAGTTGAAGTTTCAATGGCTTTGATGGTCTGACCTGTACAGTATCCCGACCACAGAGGACAGCAGTTTTGGTCCTGTTTTCAGGATTTAAGAAGGGATAGGTCCTCTGCTCGCCACAGGAAAGACAATCTTTCCTTTTTGCCTTCGTTAATTTAATCGTTTGATATTGGTTTCGCCACAAATCGAAAGTGACAAGAGTCGGCCGAACCGATTCCCAATCTTCGACCAATATTTTTAAAGCTTCGGCAGTTTGGTGAGCCACAACCATGGTTACGGCCGGTGAGATGATTCCACCCGTATCACAGGTCATCCCTTGTACTGGAATGGTCTTCATTAAACAGTTCATACAAGGCGTTTTGCCCGGAAGGATTGTCATCGTCATGCCTACACTGCCTACACAGGCTCCGTAAATCCAAGGTATCTGAAGCTTCTGTGATAAATCATTGATAATCATCCGAGTTTCGAAGTTATCTGTTGCATCTATTATTAAATCTACATCATCCAGTAATGGTTCAAGTGTTTGTGCAGAGGCATCCATGATGATTGCCTCTACTTCTACTTCATGATTAATAGCATGCAAATGCTGCTTTGCCGCTTCAGCCTTGGGTAGTTTATCCTCAACATCTTGTTCCGTGTAGAGCTGTTGACGTTGTAAATTACTGGACTCGACATAATCCCGGTCCACAATGGTGACCTTTCCTACACCTGCGCGAGTCAAGGCTTCTGCGTTAGCAGAACCAAGCGCCCCAGCACCTAGAAGCAAGATATGCTTCTGACGAATGTGGGCTTGCCCTCCAACACCAATCGGAGAAAACAAGGTTTGTCTTGAATATCTTTCATCCACTATGATTCCCCCTATCTAATTAGCCTCCACTAACAGGTGGTATAAAAGCGATGGTATCCCCATCTGCCACTAACTCTTCGTCGCCGGCAAACTCTTCATTGACCGCAGTCATTACCGTTTCAAGACCATCTAAATGGAACTCTGCCTTAATCTTTTCCTTTATCTGAGCCACGCTCAAACCATTTCCTTCTATAGATAAAGACTCTTTGCCTAATTCATCCTTTAATTGTGCAAACAAAAGTACATTAATCATCGAGATCCTCCTCATTTGGTTTTCCATTCGGATAAGAGACGGTTTCTAGTTGGTTGCCCACCCATGTCTCTCCGTCCTCCCAATGTTCCTTTTTCCAGATAGGGACAATTTCTTTTATTCTTTCTATTGCATATCGATTAGCCTCATATGCATCATTACGATGCGGTGTACTTACGGCGATGACCACTGCAATATCCGTAATTTCCAATTTACCTACACGGTGAGTAATTGCCGTTTCTGCGTCAGGCCATCTCTCCTTAATTTCAGATCCAATTTGTTCTAACTTCTTGACTGCCATCGGCTCATACGCTTCATAAATTAAGAATAGAGTCTTCTTGCCCTTCGTCATTTCTCTAACGGTACCAATGAAGGTCGTGACTGCACCTGCATCCCGCTTAACTACTTTATCCACTATTTCTTGAATGACGATCGGTTCCTTCGAGATTTCAAAATTCATGTTTACCTTCCTTTCTAACAAATTCAGTTTGATATCTATGTTTCGCTTCTACATAATCTTCCATGGTATTCATATTAAAAAAGAGAAGCCGAAAATGATCGGGGTCATTATGATATAGCGTAAAATCACTTTCCTTGATGATTTTCACCGTCAGCTTTTCTAGAAAAAGCTTCATTTTCAATTCTTTCTTCTCTAGACATTCCGTAAGCTTGGGTAAACAGTTTTTGTGATAAACCGCAAAAAGTGGTTGAAGTCGACCGTCGATTTCCGGAATGATGGCGTCAAGACCTGGCTCATGGTAGGACAGCATTTCATTAACTGCTTCGGCACTTACAAAAGGCATGTCACAGGCGCTAAGGACCTGCAAATCTGTTTTGGAAAAGGACATTCCAGCATGAAGGCCACTAAGGGGTCCTTGACCTTTATATATATCAGGAATGAAAGGGAGCTGAAGAAAGCGATATTCCTCGGGTGAATTCGTAACAACCAGAATGTTTTCCGTAACTTCCTTAAAGACGTTTGCCACTCTTTTGATGTTTACTTCCTCGCCAATTTTCAACAAGGCTTTATTCACACCCATGCGACTTGATTGGCCACCGGCTAAAAGCAAGATCGTACAATCCATCTGATATACCTCCCTATGTGTGGTTGAACTTTTTACCTATTGGAAACATTATAATGAAAGATCCATCTTTTTAAAAATTCAGTGGTACCTCAATAGTTTAAATCAACTTTTAAAATATTAACACTTTCACACCTTTATCAAAAGATTGAATATAGCATATTTCACTGACGAATCACATACTCAATAAGAATTTGCTCATAATTAGCGGGTTTTCAATGAATAAACCACTATTATTATCCACTTTTTGGTTGAGTAACCATAAAAATAACTAGTTGATTTTCATTCAGTTGACTACATGAGCCTTCCCATTTTAGGGCGCATATTTATGAACATGTTCTTAGTTTTACATAATATAAATTTTGGTATATTCTAAAAACAAGATATTACTTGGCACACTGTTAATATCCATATCAATCCATACTCCTGAGGAGGTCAAATAATGACCATGAATAGAGCTATGACTGTTGCTGGTTCAGATTCCAGCGGCGGTGCAGGCCTTCAAGCTGATTTAAAGACATTTCAAGAATTCGGGATTTACGGAATGTCCGCTTTAACGACAATCGTCACCATGGACCCTAAAAACGGTTGGTCTCATAATGTTTTCCCTACACCGGTCGAAATTTTAGAAGCGCAACTAGAAACAATTCTTTCTATCGGGATAGATGCCATGAAAACAGGGATGCTTGGATCGGTGGAAATCATTGAACTTGTTGCCCGTAAAATAGACGAATTGAAATTGGACAAAGTCGTCATCGATCCTGTTATGGTTTGTAAAGGGGAAGATGAAGTTCTACATCCAGAAACAGCTGTCGCACTTCGTGAGTTACTTGTTCCACGTGCAACAGTCGTTACTCCAAACCTTTTTGAAGCGGCGCAATTAGCCGGGACAGCCCCTATCAAAACCATCGAGGACATGAAGAAGGCTGCAGAAAAAATTCATGCACTTGGTGCTAAATATGTCTTGATCAAGGGTGGAAACAAGCTTAATCATGAAAAGGCAATCGATCTTCTATATGACGGAAAAGAGTTCGAGATCCTTGAATCTGAAAAAATTGAAACGACCAATACTCACGGAGCCGGTTGCTCATCTTCTGCTGCCATTACTGCTCAATTGGCTGAAGGCAAAAGTCCTCGTGAAGCCATTTATGTGGCTAAAGACTTCATTACAGAAGCTGTCCGCCATTCATGGAAAATGAATGATTATGTAGGTCCAGTCAATCATGGTGCCTACCATAAATATGGAACTGCCGGTAAATAAAAATAATAGGATATAGAGGGTTGCTCAAAATACTCGAGCGGCCCTCTTCGCTTTTTTTGATTATCTTTAGTAAAATAGGAAGATAGAAAATGCTTAAAGTTGCCGAGTAAAGGAGGAATTGTCGAATGAAGCCTATAAACCGTACAGAGGTGCAAAAAGCCATTGATTCATTTGCAGGACAAGATGTATATCTTCACCTCGAAACGACGAACGGAGCCTATGCCACCCATGTGGATGAAGCTTTTTTTTCAGCAGGCGCTTATATTCGTAATGCTCATATTCAATATGAGCACGGAAAGATTGTGGGAGACGGACCCTTTCGCGTCGGCTTAAAACTCAAAATTGGCTGGGTGTACGCTGAAGGCGTAAACCACTTCGAAATCGATGATCAAGGGAGATTGTTGTTAGCAGGACTTGATTTCACAGGAAAACTTGCCGTTTCCTTGCAAATCAGCCCCACGCCCTTCGAATAATCAAATAGACGTCACACAGATACTTTAGTTATCCCCCTGCGTAAGCATGTCTTTAGCGGGCCTATGTTTAATGTAAGTAAAACGAAAGGAGACAAGGAACATGGAGAAAGAACAGCATATTTTAGTGATTTTCCCTCACCCCGATGATGAAGCCTTTTCGGTTTCCGGGATACTTGCCCTACAAAGTGAAGCTGGCACACCAATTACCTACCTTTGCTTGACTCTTGGGGAAATGGGCAGAAATTTAGGAAATCCTCCTTTCGCAACAAGAGAGTCCCTTCCTAAAATTCGCAAAAGAGAATTAATGGACGCAGCGAACGCCATCGGCATCCAGGATTTGCGCATGCTTGGTTTACGAGATAAAACCATTGAATTCGAGGATGATGAAAAATTAACCGCTATATTCACAGAAGCAATTAATGAACTAAACCCTTCATTGGTCATTACTTTTTATCCGGGTTACAGCGTTCACCCCGACCATGAAGCAACAGCACGAGCAGTCGTTCGCGCTGTAGAAAGAATGGAGAAGAAAGATCGTCCTAAACTCCATTGTGTCGCCTTTTCCAACAACTGCATTGATGAATTGGGAGAACCTGATATCATCCATGACATCACCGCAGCTGAAGATCAAAAGGTTGCGGCTATAACAGCACACCGGTCGCAAACACAGGCAATGGTTGTCGATTGGAAAGAAAAGTTTGAAAACCAAGACGCTGAGTTTCTCGATTGGATTCGGAAAGAGCGATTATGGACCTATAAATTTTAAAAAACCGCCAAATGGCGGTTTTTTTATTTCCACTCATAAAAAAAACGCCTGTTTATAACAGGCGGAGAAAAAGGGGGATTACTTTAAGAAAAGTAAATCATATTTTCAGCTTACCCCTTTTTCATCGTTTTAAACAAAAAATCAAGAGATTAATTGGTCATCCGCATTCTTCTCAGATGCCCTTAATGAAGCTTTTTTACCATGAACTATATAGTAAATACCTATTAACACGAATGACAGAACAGCCATACAGACGAATAACCCTTTGAATCCGGTATAAGGAACAAGAAAACCTAGCATAAACGGCCCTAAACCAATACCGAAATCATAAAAGGTAAAGAATGTGGAGGTTGCCAATCCCATACGATTTGATGGAGATTCCTTGATGGATATAGCCTGTGCGCTTGACTGAAACGTGCCATATCCTACACCGATGAATGCACCTGCAATCAAGAGCGTCAAGGCATGTTGCGATTGACTGAGTATCACCATACCGATTGCAAATAGCAAAATAGATGGATAAATAACAGCATTTTCACCTTTTACATCAAACATGCGCCCTGTAAATGGACGGGTTACCAATAAGAATATAGCAAACACTACAAAGAAAAAGCTTGCGGCATCCAGTAGGTTTATTTCTTTTGCAAAAGATGTTAAATAGGATAGGATGCTCGAATAAGCAAAACCTGCGAACCCGACAAGTATGGAAATTGGCAATGCGCGTTTTTCGAAATAGTCTTTGATATGGAAGCCCTTTGGTCGAGGTGCTTGATCTTTTGTTGCTTCTGGTACAAATAAAAACAAAGAAGCCACTAAAGAAAAGGCAGCAAACAGGGACGCGGCATAGAAAATAAAGGAGTAGTTAAAATGCTGCGTAATAAACAACCCGATAAACGGACCGAACGCCATGGCCAGGTTCGTACTCATCGCAAAGTACCCTGTACCTTCTCCCCGCCTTTCATTCGGTATGATATCAGCCGCAATCGTTCCGGTGGCGGTCGTAGCAAGGCCAAATGAAATCCCATGAATCAACCGATCAATAAATAGAAGGGATAAACTATCCACTTGCGTATAGAAAACAGAGGCTAGTAGAAATAAGACCAACGATCCCAGAAGCATTTTTCTCCGGCCTAATTGGTCAATCTTTTTTCCGGCGATTGGGCGTACAAGTACAGCTCCCAAGACAAATATACTCGAGGCGAGTCCAGCTTGAGCTTGAGAAGAATGGAAATTATCCATCGTATAAAGGGTCAATGTGACCATTAAGACATAAAAAGTTAAAAAGAGAAAAAAGTTTGCAGAAGAAACAATAATGAAGTCTTTCGTCCACAATTTTGGTTTTTGATTCATTTCAATCCTTCTTCCTTACGATTGTTGTAACTTTTCCTTTAAGAATTTCAAGGTCCGTAGCATTGCTATCCGGTCCTCTTCAGGCAAACCATCCATAAGATTAAGTTCGAATTCCTCAACTGCCTTTCTAGCTTTCAGGTATGTCTTTTCACCTAAATCAGTTAACTGAATTCTCCGTTCCCGTTTATCTTTCCCTGGTATTTGTTCTATTAATTTTCGTTCTTCTAGCCGATTCACCGTCCGTGTTACTGTCGGTTTTTCGACATCCAGATAATTGCTGATTTCGACCATAGTAGAACTACCATATTGTTTCAAATAATAAATAATCATCCATTGAGAATGAAAAAGATCGACTTTGGCTAATTGCTCATTCAACTTCTTTGTAAACGTCCTTGAGAACTGCAGATTATGGTGAAAAAATAAACCATTGCGTAAAAACAAAGGGATTCCTCCTGAAAATTAGTTACCTAGGTAACTATACTACTGTATAACCAAAATGTCCAGTCCAGAAAGTACTTACACATAAATGGCTCATACATTTACCATTCCAAAAAGCATAAAAAAAATGCCCTTTTCAGGACATCATTCATTGCAAATTTGCTAAAGGCATACGATAAAGTTTATCATCTCCAGCGGCTGCCTTTCCACGGCCATCTGTATTATTGCTGATGAAATAAAGAAAATCCCCATCTACCAACACATCTCTTATCCGTCCGTAATCTGTTACCAAATCCGTCATTTTCCCAGACTGGATATCATAACTTTTAAGCGCTTCTCCTCTTAAGGAGGCTACAAAAAGCTTTCCATCAAAATACGCAATTCCAGAAGGCGCCCACGTATCATTTCCGGAATGAATCAACGGAACTTCCATATTGGATTTTGTCATATTTCCCTCAATCTCCGGCCAGCCATAATTTTTTCCTGGAAGAATTTCATTTAATTCATCATGTGCTGATTCACCATGTTCACTTTCGTAAAGTTGCCCCATATTATCCCATGCAAGGCCTTGTGGATTGCGATGTCCGTATGAATAGATATAGGAATGATCAAGGGGATTATCTTCCGGGATGGTACCGTCAAGATTCATGCGCAGGACCTTCCCACCCAACGACTTAATATCTTGAGCAATCATTGCTGCCCGTGCATCCCCAGTAGTGGCATATAATGTGCCATCTGGACCAATCTTTATACGTCCACCATGATGATAGTCGCCGCTCGGAATCTTATCGATTAGGGTTTTCTTTTCTATCCATAAATCAGATTCCTGCTGTAGCAAGATGATTCGATTCAGTGATTGTCCTCCCTCTTCATAGGTGTAATATGCATAAGCTCGATGACTCTTTGAAAAATCTGGTGGGAGCACAAAACCGAGTAATCCCGCTTCTGCCTTTGAGGATAACGTTTTTTCTAGCTTAACCTTATGTCTCACCATTTCATTGTTTTTCCATTGGACAATGGTGCCTGAACGTTCTGAAACATACAGGGTCTCTCCGACTTTCTGAATGGACCAAGGAGCATCTAAATTTGTTAACACTACCTCCGGCCCTTCGCTCGTGGTTTCTCTAGAGTCTTTCTCCGAATCTGGCTGTGCTTTGTCGTTTTCGTCCGACACCGTACAACCAGTCAATGCCATCATAATCACAATGAGCAATGGACCCCATCTTTTCAAAGAGCTTTCCTCCGATCGATTTCTAAAATTAGTCGACTGAATGGTCAAGAACCTTTAGAATGGCCTTGGCGACGCCATGTTCCTCATTTGTCTCCGTCACTTCATGACAAAGTTTTTGAATATCTACTGGAGCATTTCCCATAGCGACAGATAACCCCACCCGTTCAAACATCGATACATCGTTATAATTATCTCCAATGGCCATCGTCTCCTGCATGGAACCTCCCTTATCGTTCACATATTTTTCAAGCACAATTCCCTTTTGAGCCTGTTCGCTCGTCACTTCCACATTTTCACGGCCTGAAGAAGTGACAGCAACCTCTTCATCCTTGTTTAACCGGGAAGCAACTTGGTCCAAATTATTCAAATCAGTGGAGAAACTAAGGATTTTATACAGTTCCAAATCAGCTTGTTCAAGTATTTCTGTATAATCAGGAATGGATTTCACATGTCCTAACCGCAAGCGGTCCTCTGCATACTTTCTGATATGCAACGGGTCAATATCATGGTTTGCCGTGACCATCACATCTACAAGAGCATCAATTGCCTTCTCATAATTTTTAGAATAAACACCTTGGCTCGTATAAATTTCAAAATAAATTCCTTGTTCTTCAAGAAATTCAGCTGCAATCTTTACAGAGGCTGGTCGCATTGGATGGGAAGCTGCCACCTTGCCTTCTTCTGTGAAAAGGGCTGCTCCATTCACGCAGATGATTGGACAATCGATGCCTACTTTGTCTAAAGCATATCGTGCTTCCTCAAATGATCTGCCTGTAGCGATGATGACTTCTATGCCCTCTTTTTGAGCCTGCTGGATTGCTGCCTTATTTTCTTCACTCACCATTTGCATTTTATTAAGTAATGTTCCGTCCATATCAATGGCAATCGTTTTAATCAAGCTAACCGCTCCTTTTTTTCTTGTATATACCTTATTTTACCTGAATGGGAATGGATAAACATCTTTGCACGTTTTGGCTCCAAATGATGGTCCCAAATCATCTATGTAGGAATCTGCCCCCACTTTCAATGGGGCGCAGATACATCTTTTTAATGTAAGATCGTAGGGTTATCTACTGCCTGTGCCCGCTCGACAATCTGTTCCTGGATATCTTTCGTCATGTCGTCTACCGCCGTAAAGTCCATGGCTTTTACATAGATTTCTTCCAGTTCGTCATGCTGCTCTTTCGCTTTCGCCAGACATGCTGTCGCTTCATTCATTTTCTCCCGATACCTAGATGAGACATCCTTAATTTGCTCGGCATATATTTCATCGGTTCCCGAAATGATGGCCGTTTTATAGATATCGATTATTTCATCTCCTTCAAGGCTTGGGAAGTATTCATGGGGAGCCGTGCTATCAAAAATGGCGATTCCCACTTCACGTACAATTACCATATCCAAACTATCCGGATCGAAACCACAGTGATACATTTCCACATCAAAGCCCCGTTGCTCAGCAGACTTGGCAATTTTCTTCAGCATCGTCGATTTACCAGATCCCGGCCGCCCTTTTAGAAAGTAACGTTTTTGCACATCTTTTGTAATATTCGGAATATAGTCGACGGCACCCTCTGGTGTGGCTGCTCCTAAAAACCTATGACGTACATCCGCTTTTTTATTCAAGTAAATATCTCGATAAAATCCTTGAATCAATTTATTGGTCAATCCGTTTAATTTAGCAAAATCAATGTTCGCCTTATAAATCTCTTCCCATTCATCATGTATCTCCAACGCTTTAGCGAAGTGTGCATAAGCCGTCTCAAAGCTCCTGCTTCGGGCATTGGTCAACTTGATGATGTTCGTCCTTTCAGCCACCAACTGCTGAGAATACCAAGCAGCTCCCAGGTTAACGTATTCTTCTACCGCTCCTGGCGCTTTAGGTTCAATTACATGTGGTGCTGTCCCATCGACAAGACCCACTTTCAAAGCGGGTATGATAACCCCATCGATAGAATCTTTATCGGAGGAACAATGTAAAAACTCGATGTCATAGTCTCGATCCAACCATTCCTGGCCAATTTTCTTCATAATCGTTGATTTGCCTGATCCAGGTCCACCTTTTAAAATAAATAGTTTCTCCAAACCCGCTAGGTTTGAATCATATAAGCTATAAAAACCCTTGGCCGTATTGCCCCCAGCGAAATAATGCAACACTCTTCCTACCACTTTCACACTCTCCTTTACATACAGATGTACCTTCATGACAGCGTATGCTTTTTAGCGTGGGTAGGTGAATGCCTAAGGATTTCGGATGTTTCCTATATCTTCATTTTTTTATAAGGTCTATGGCTTCAGCCTCTGCCCCCAGTAAGAAATCAGTTGGCTTCAGGATGATTTGTGTTCCGATTTTTCCTCCGCTCACGATGATTTCGGGCAGGTTTAATGCGGTTTTATCAATAAAGGTCGGGTACTGCTTTTTCATGCCTATCGGTGAACAGCCCCCACGGATATATCCAGTGTATTTTTGCAAATCCTTGACGGCAAGCATTTCGATTTTTTTCACGCCAGCTGCTTTGGCTGCTTTTTTCAAATCCAATTCAGCAGTTACAGGGATGACAAACACATAAAGCTGTTGTGGCCCATTATGAGTAACAAGCGTTTTAAAAACCATTTCCGGTGCTTTTTCCACCTTATTAGCGACCGAGATTCCGTCAATATTCCCATCATTCACGTCATAGCTCATCATCTCATACATTATTTTCTTTTTGTCTAGTATACGCATGGCATTGGTTTTACTGGTACCCATCTTGAAAGTCTCCTTACTTTTTCTAATATCTTACCATTTTTGGATATAAGCCAAAAGAACGCACAGCATATAAGCTGTGCGTTCTCTATTTATTCTAAATGACGACGTTGAAAATCGGCAATTCGCTTATAATCGCCTTCTAATAGCTGGCTGACGGAAAGGTAAATCGGTATCAACTCTTGATATACCTCCACATTCTCCTTTATCGGCAGGAGTTCATTCGTGTTTCCAATCATATCCTCGACCGCATCCAGACTTTCGATTTCACCTAATGCATACAGCCCTAGAATAGCTGCACCTAGACTCGAGCTTTCAAAGCTTTCAGGAATCGTAACTTTCTGATTAAATATATCAGCCATGATTTGACGCCAAAGCTTGGAACGGACAAATCCTCCGCTCGCATGGATTTTTTCCGGGACTCCAGTCAGCTCTCCTACAGCAAGAAGTACACTGTACAGATTATACATCACGCCTTCAAGTACAGACCGGACCATATGATCGCGGGTGTGGTGCAGAGCCAGTCCGAAGAAGGATCCTCTTGCATCAGCACTCCATAACGGTGCCCGTTCCCCAGCCATATAGGGATGAAAAATCAGCCCATCTGACCCTGGTGCTATATTCGTGGCCATTTCAGTCAATATTTCATAAGGGTCCTGACCTAATTCTTTTGCTCTCGCAATTTCTTCCCGTCCAAATTGATCCCGAGCCCAACGGAAGGTAATTCCACCATTATTGACCGGTCCACCAATCACCCAATGCTTATCAGTAAGAGCATAACAAAATGTTCTGCCTTTCGGATCAGTAAGCGGACGATCACTGACAGTACGGACTGCCCCACTTGTGCCGATTGTTACCGCAAAAACGCCCGGCCTAATTGCATTTTGCCCTAAATTAGCAAGCACCCCATCACTGGCACCAATGATCATCGGCGTATTGGCTGAAATATTCATATTGGCAGCCAACCCTTCGCTCAGGTTTGAAAGGATATGAGTTGTCGGCACAAGCCTTGGAAGTTTTTCCGGACCAATTCCGGCAATCACCATAGCCTCTTCATCCCACGTCATGCCTTTCAAGTTAAACATGCCCGTCGCCGATGCAATCGAATAATCCATCACATATTCATTGAAAAATTTATAGAGGATATATTCTTTAATCCCTAAAAACTTTTCCGCTTTGTTAAATATTCCAGGATGTTCATTTCTAAGCCAAATGATTTTCGAGATGGGTGACATCGGATGAATCGGCGTTCCCGTCCGATGGTATAATCTCTCGCCTTTTTCCGTCGCCTTGAGTTTCTCGGCATAGGCCGCACTTCGATTATCTGCCCAAGTAATGCTGTTGGTTAGCGGGTTGCCCTCTTTATCCATAGCAATCAGGCTGTGCATGGCCGCGCTAAATGAAATAAAGCCCAATTCTTCTTTTTCTATCCCACTCGCAATCATGACCTCACCGACTGCAAGCAGTACCGCCTTATAGATTTCTTCAGGATCTTGTTCTGCAACGGATGGGGTGGGGCTATACAAAGGATAGCCTTTAGAACATGATTGAACTACCTTGCCGCTTTTCGTAAAAAGAACAACCTTCGTACTTGTCGTCCCTATATCGATTCCCATCATATAACTAGAATGTTCCATGCTATAACATCTGCTCCTTTCTCTTAAACGATTGTATTCAATAGTAAGATTAGGATAAGGCAACGGCTAAAATCTCTCGCCTTTTTCAATTCATACATTTATCAGTACACTAGGTAGAAGGTGTATCCAGATTGTTACGTTCTTCTTTATTAAACCTCTTGTTATAGACCAATGTAAAGAAACCAACACTGTAGACTAAGCAGATGAATGTACTAAGTCATGAATCCATAAACTATTTCTGTAGCTTAGCCTAATTCATGTATCTTTAAAATAAGACTGACTATTAAAAAGGGAGAAACCCGGCTCATTGAGCAGGTATCTCCCTATAGATTTTCACATTCACACGTCTTTTGAACCGAGCAAGTACCTTTTCTGGTTAGGGGGTTTCTTGCTGTCCGAATTCCTTCTCACGTTTTCCAAAGGACGTTACACATAGTCAAGAAGGGAGATAGGGGCGAAGATGTAAATCATGCTGGTTTTCTTGCATTTATTTTTATTCCTTATCCTTTCTTTTTCCACCGCGAAATACGTTCGCACTTCGGGCATATTCAACATCCTTTACACCAAGGCGGAAGTTAATCACACGTGCTACCGCAAAGAAATAATCCGATAGACGATTTATATATTGTAGGGATAACGGAGATACTGCTGCACCAGACTTAATCAAGGAGACCACCAACCGCTCCGCCCTTCGGGTCACCGTACGGGCAATATGAATCGTTGCCGCCGCTTTCGAACCTCCTGGCAATATGAATTTTTCCAATTCAGGGGCCTCTGTAATAAAGGTATCTATTCGCTCTTCTAAATAAGTGATTGCCTCATCTGTCAGCTTTTGAGGGGCCTTATCGGAAACTGTTGCCAGATCACCGCCACAATCAAAGAGCTCGTGCTGGATTTTCTCTAGATCAGCTAAAACATCAGCGAAGATTGTCGGATCCAATTCAGATACGGCAAGCCCAATGTAGCTATTCACTTCATCCACTGTCCCGTATGATTCTACGCGGATATCATCCTTATCCAATCGACCCCCGATTACACTTGTTTGCCCCTTATCGCCTGTGCGTGTATAAATTTTCATCTTTATTCCTCCTCTATTTGATTTGTTGGCTGATCCCATACCAGATGACATCCACGCGCATAGAAATGGAGGCCACGTCCTGAAACACCCATCCACATGCATCACGCCATTGACGATCCTTCGTTTCCATCGGAACGATTCCTTTGGTTATATCCGAACCGATGACGATGCACGTGCGACCATCTTCTTCCTTCTCCCATATTCGCCAATCCTCCATGATTCCCTTCCACTTCTTTCGGATTGACCCCGCGTCCATTTTGTTCACGTCCTGTCCGATCCATGCATCCAACCCTTGTAGCACTACGATATCTCCTTGGAAATCTCCTATATCCAGTTGATCGTTTTGATAACCTGATAGCCAAAGACAATCATTATTCAAACCATAGAATCGCTTTGCCCATTTTGTTTTCCCATTATAGGCACCGCCTGTAATAAAGTGCACCGCTCACCCCTCCTCAAGCTTTCCCGATTATCCCAAATCAGCTCATATCCCATCGCATGGGGTATCGACCAATCCCAAAAGGGTTTTTCCATAGGCGCATAACAGGAAAGCAGCTCACGTATCACTCCCGCGTGAGTCATCAACGCATAAGAATGCCCATCCTCCGAAGCGGTCAACTGAATCCAACCATCTTGAACCCGTCTTGAAAATTCCGGATAGCTTTCCCCTTTGGGCACCTCTGCCACCATGGGATTCTCCAACCATTTTTGATACTCGGCATTCGTCTTCAACTCATCATATGTGCGGCCTTCCCAACTGCCGAAATTCATTTCACGGAAAGAAGGGTTTTTCACAATAAAAATATTCGGGAACAACTGCCTTAGCGTCTCTGTGCACCGACCTAGGTCACTTGTATGAATTCTTTCATACGTTGGGTAGAGGTGCTTCAACTCTTGGATATCCTTTTTTCCTTTCATGCTTAAGGGTGAATCCGTCCATCCTAAATAGGCCTTTCGCTCATTGGCTTCGGTCAGCCCATGGCGAAGTAATGTAATAGCCACAGAATCAACCATAACCAGATCTCAACTCCTTCAACCGATGCACCCAGCACATCGCCCGTTATTCCACCGAACCAACGAAGGATTTTCCGCCTTACATAAAAGAGAAAGAGTAATGCTGCAAACCCCATAATAGCGAATAAAGCGATAAGTTTGAAATCGATGAAATAAGCGACTACAAAGCTTAAAAGCAGGTATAGCCAATAGATATGCAAGCTATTCTTCCTAACTGCACTTTGGAAGAATGCACCTAGCCCCTCTTTTTTAGCCAGCTGCATCCGGCTAAGTAAATAGCCCATCACGCATTTACTTAAAAAGGGGATCATGATGATCAAACAATAAGTCCATTGATTGATTTGTTCAATGATTTCATAGATTAATATAAATCGGGCAGCCAACAGGACGATGACGGAAATGACACCGAATGCTCCTGTCCTGGAATCCTTCATGATCTCCAGACGTCGCTCTTTATCTTGGTACGAAAAGAAGGCATCACTTGCGTCAATCCAGCCATCCAGGTGCAAACCGCCAGTTAAGGCAATCGTTAATACCCATAGCATGAACGCAATGGCAAGGGAGGAAAATGGTGTCCATTCCACAAGCCCATATAGCACTCCCCCTAAAATCAAACCTAGAAATATTCCGACTAAAGGAAACGTTTGAATTGCCCGGTGAATATATTTCTTATCCATCGGGAGTTGTTTTTTTATGGGGAATACCGTAAAAAATTGTAGGTTAATTAAAAAACCGATCCAGGTATTCATTCCGAGATACCCTCTTTCTTTCTTATAGGAATGCTTGATTCCACAAGATAAGCCTCGTCAGCCTTGTCTACGATCGATTGATGAAGCTGACCGAGCATTTTTCCGTATATATGCAGGAATTCATTTTGAAAAATAGGCTCCTGTACCACTTCATTGCTGACGATGATCAAGCATTGAGCTTTACTCCTGATTTCATCGATTCCATTAATTATTTTCGCGAATATTTCATATAAGAAGTCCTCATCAAGAGGAACACCCGGAAGGAATAATTCGTTATCCAACAACGTTGTGAGGCAATCGAGCAGCACGATTGACTTTGAATTCAGAGCCTGCCCGATCCGTGTTATATCTGTCGGATATTCCGATGTCGTCCAAGCAAGTGGACTACTCTCCCGATCCTTTCGATGCCGGTCAATACGCTTCTCCATTTCGGCATCGGTACTACGGCTACATGCAAGGTAATGCAAGGTCCCTCCCGATTGAATCGCAAGGTCCACCGCCTTTTTTTCCGCAAAGCTGCTTTTGCCGCTGCGAACGCCTCCCGTTATAAAATAGAGCCACGATTTCTCCACTGTTTTACCCCCTCCATCAGTGCCTCATTATCCTGTTGGCTCTTCACGGCAAACCGGAGCCACCTACCATCCAAACCTGGAAAATTAACGGTGTGGCGTGGCACAATCCCCTTTTTCAATAAAAAAGGGAAAAGGGACATGGATTCGTCTTGGACCAAGTAAAAATTCACCGTGCTATCGGACACCACCATATCCAATTCTTTATAAATGCGAAATAAACTCTTTTTTTGCTCTTGAATGTATACTCTTGTTCTATTTACATATTCGTCCTCAACCAGACAGAGCTTTCCGACTTCCATGGCTATATGATTGACGCTCCACTGTGGCTTAAAGGCCTTAGCCCTAGTAATGATGCCTGGGTCAGCCAGCAGGTAACCCAGTCTCAAGCCGGGTATGGAAAAAATTTTCGTCATCGATCGTAAAATCAGCAAATGAGGGAATTTCTTAATAAGGGGTGCATAGGAAAAGGCTGTATCCGTAAAATCATAAAAGGCCTCATCCACCACAACTAAACATTCAGCTTTTTGACATGCTTGGATTAATTCCAAAACTGCCTCCTTTTTGTAGGAAATCCCCGTGGGATTATTGGGCGTACATAAAAAGATTGCTGCATATTCAGGCAAAAGAGGACCTAATCGCTCTAAATCAAGTTCCCAACTAGGGGCTTCAAGTTGAAAAAAGTCTACCTTGCAGCCCGCTGCCAAACAGGATTCTGCATATTCGGCAAAAGCTGGCTGAATGATCAAAACACGTTCATTCGCCAATTCATTCGCCACAAGCGTTATGATTTCGGCTCCTCCATTCCCCACTAGCACGCATGCTTCAGGAAGTGCTTCCTTTTTGGCAATCAAATGCGTCAGTTCCAAAGCATGTGGATCGGGGTATTCCAAAATCCCTTCAAAAAACCCTGGCCATCTCTCTTTTATACTAGAAGGCGGACCCAAAGGGTTGATGTTGGCACTGAAGTCGAGAAACGATTGTGGCATATCGATACCCAATGCTTCGTATAGATAGTGCGGATTAGATCCATGAGTTGGTAATTGCATATATAAGTCCTCCTAACCAAAGCATCAGCAAGAATAAAAAGGAAGCCCGATGCATGATGGTAATCGTTTTTTGTATATGAATCGCTTCTAGCGGAACAATTGAAACGCCCATCCTGGCACGGTTGGACACCACACCTTTGTATACATTTCTCCCTCCCAATTGGACTCCCAAGAGAGCCGCAACCCCTACTTCGCACCATCCGCTGTTCGGACTAGGATGTTTTTTTGCATCCTGGAATAAGATTGTCCAACGTCTTCTCCAGCCATGATGCCCTGATATCGAACCGAGCAACATTAAGAACCCGGTCAATCGGCTCGGAATCCAGTTCACGATATCATCAAGCTTGGCGGAGGCCCAACCAAAATCACCATATTTATCATTTTTGTACCCGACAATGGAATCGCATGTATTGATTGCCCTATACATCATGGCGAGCGGTGCACCGCCGATGGCAGCCCAAAACAGGGGAGCCGTGATACCATCACTCGTGTTCTCAGCCACCGTTTCAACGGTACCCCGGACGATTTCCGCCTCATCTAGATCAGCCGTGTCACGACCGACAATATAAGAAAGCTTCACCCGTGCTTGGGCCATATCTTGCGTATGTAGTGGTTCATAAACATCCATTCCGGCCTGTTTTAAACTTTTCTGGGCAATTGTCGTAGATATCACGAGCGCTTCCCAGACGATCCCGGCAAAAGGATGAACCCTATAAGCCAGATAGACTGTCATGGATGTCACTACCAACACGATCAGTAAGACGATCAGTAGCATGAACAGTCCTTTTCGCTTTTTACTTCTTCCGCTATTGAAAGCTCCATCAAGCTTATTAATCAGCGATCCTATCCATTTAACCGGATGCGGCCAATTAGGAGGATCCCCTATTAACAAATCAAGGAAAAATGCCAATGTAATTGCATAAAGATGGTAGTAAATCATAGGTCCTCAATCCGTTTCCGACTATTCTCAATTGCCTCTACCGTACAATCATACACACCACGGCTAATCAATTTGCCAAGCGGTGTGATGGTCCCTGCATATTGAAGGGCTGTTCCTCTTTGTGTAGCCGCAATCAAGATACTGTCCGTTGATGTTCCTGTCGCCCATGTTTTTGTCACCTGGTCAAGAACGTGTAAATCGTGAAGCGCTTTTACTTTTGCTTCAGTTGCCGTCACAATGCTGTGAATGAACGCTTCTTCCGCCAGGTGGCCATTCACAAAGACCCAGGTATTGATCGTACCAGGAGACGATGTCCATGAATGCTTATCTGCTAAAGAAGCGTCGATGGCATTCCCCACACCAGCCGTCACCATGACGAATATTGAAAAATCTCCATCCCGTAAAAGTCGGTATGCCACTGTATCAAGAAAAACGGCTGTCATCATTCCGACGGTTTCCTGCGGTTCGAAGCCGTATGTCTTTAAATAATCAGCCATTTCGGCAAGATGGTCTTCGCAGTTATAATCGTAATGGACATGACGATTCACGAAATGTTGATGCCATCCCGTTCCAGAACCAGTTACACCCGATGACATGGTCCTAAGTGGTATGGGCGAACTCAAATGAAGGAACTCTGAATTCTGCTTCAGGTGAGTTTCATTGATTTCCAAGGGAGCGAACTCCCCAGCATGCTTCTCAGGTACAATGAACATTTGCGGCTTTGGCAAGGCTGGGTGTGGATGCTTTTCAATTTTCGTCCGGTAAATCTGCTGAATCCTTTCCTGTTGAAGTACTTCATTCGGAACATCTATCACCTGAACATGACCTTTTTCAAGCAACATCAACCGATCGCAATATAGGCCTGCCAAGTTTAAATCATGAAAAATTGAAATGACGGTTAATTGTTGCTCCTTAGCCATTTTCCTCATTAAATCGAGAAGCTCTTTTTGATAGGAAAGGTCCAGATGATTCGTCGGTTCATCCAGAAAAAGGATTTCTGGTTCCTGCGCAAGGGCCTGAGCCAATAAAACCCGCTGCCTTTCTCCGCCTGATAGCCGTTCAAATTGCATTTCCTGAAAATCCGTCACTCCTGTTTGCCTCATCACGCGTTGAACAATTTTTTCGTCTTCGTCAGTCCAACTATGAAACCAACCTCTTTGATGGGCATATCGCCCAAGAGAAACGGTCTCTTTTACCGTATAGGAAAAAGCTAATGAGGAATGCTGCGGCAGGACAGCTATGACCTGTGCCAAATGTTTGGCCGAATATTCCTGTAGGTCTTTCCCCTTGATTCCGATGGTACCCGCCTTATACTCCAGGATACCGCTAAGCATGCCTAATAACGTCGTTTTTCCGCTTCCGTTCGGTCCCAAAATGCCGAAAAGCTCTCCCTTTTGCACATTAAACGAGACAGAGTCCAATACAGCTTTATTGTCATATCCCCCTGTTAACCCTTTCACTTCAAGCATGCTTTTTACCCTTCTCTCCGTCTCTTTAATAAAATAAACGCGAATGCCGGCGCACCAATCAATGAGGTAATTACACCTATCGGCAATTCTGTAGGTGCAATAATCGTTCGCGCCACCAGGTCAGCCAATATCAGAAAGCCGCTTCCCACAATCAGTGATAAAGGCAGAAGGTGCTTATGGTCAGGTCCCCAAATCCTGCGGACCAAATGAGGGATGACCAACCCTACAAAGCCAATCGTCCCTGAAACGGCGACGGCCGCACCAGTCAGTATCGAACCCGCTACCAGAATCAGCATTTTTCTCCGTTGAACATTCACGCCTAAGTGCCTCGCGCGCTCTTCCCCGAACGTCATGGCATTCAGTTCGTGGGTGTTCATCATCAAAATCAGTGAACCGACGATGAAAAATGGCAGAATAATCGCAATATAATTCCAGCCGCGCATAGAGACGCTCCCCATCAGCCAGCTAATGATTTGCCTTAATTCCTCTCCCGTCAATGCAATCATCAATGAAATGAAGGCACTTAGAAACGAGCTGAAAATGATACCTGTTAAAATAATCGTTTCCACCTTCATGGATCGATCCATTTTTCTGGCGAAGATCAGTACGCAAAAAATCGTCATCAAAGAAAATAGAACGCTTAATGTAGGCAATGTATATAGGCCAAAAAACGGCAATGAGATATTTAAAAACAATGTTAACACGGCACCAAGCGAGGCGCCTGAAGAGATTCCCAATGTGTAAGGATCAGCCAAAGGATTCCGAAGCAGCCCTTGAAATGCTGCCCCTGCAATTGCAAGAGAGGCACCAACCAAACCTGCTAGCAACACCCTCGGCAAACGGATGTTCATCACGATATTCGTCAAGGTCTCATCCGGTTCTCCGGCAATGGGTAAATGAAGAACTTCCTTGCCTATGATTTGTAAGAGCACCGGTACCGGAACTGATACCGAGCCTATAGAGATACCAATCACCATCGAGATAATCAAGAATGATAGAGTAAATAAATAGGCCATTGCCCGTTTAGTTGTCAAAAACGTTCGGATAGACTGCTTTGGCAAGTTCCTCTACTCCCTCTATAAGCCTTGGACCGGATCGAGTAACAAGGTCCGAATGGACATCGAAGACTGCTCCATTCTTAACTGCCTTGATGTTATCCCATCCATTTCGTCCCGTGACTTCTTTGACTGGGTTACCTGTGTAATAACCATAGGTTGTAATGATGACATCTGGATTGGCCGCAATCAATGACTCTTCATCAAGTTTGACCCATCCGTCCAATCCACCCGATACATTATCCGCTGAAATGATGCCCAACATTTCGTCCATGAAAGTATTTTTTCCCGTCGTATAAATTTCTGGTGACGGCGAAACTTCCACTAACACGCTTTTTCTTTCCTCATCCTTAATGGTCTTAGCTTTTTCTTGGATCGTTTCAACCTTTTTCTCCATCGTCGTAACGATTTCCTTTGCTTTATCAAGTTCCCCTGTTGCCTCCCCAATCATCATTAAAGACGCATACACATCTTTAAAACTTTGAGCATCGTTGACGGTAAGTACTGGAATTCCAGCATCCTTAAGCTGCTGGATGCCTTCTCTTGAATTATGAACACTCTCGTGGGCAAGAACAATATCCGGCTTTAAGGATACAATCATCTCAGTGTCTATTTCCATTCCACCAATTTTTTGGATGTCTTTTGTTTCTTCCGGGTAATTATCATTCTCGGAAACTCCGATAACTTTCTTTCCTAAACCTAGAGCGAAGACCGCCTCGGTATTACTCGGTATTAATGAGATGATTCTTTCCGGCTTTTGCTCGATGGTGACCTTTTCATCAACTGCATCTCGTATTGTAAGCGGGAAGCTTTGATTTTCACCTTGTGTCGACTGCTTTTCTTCTATTCCTTCCTTGGATATATCGCTACAGCCAATCAGCATACTGATTGTCAACCCTAGCACAAAAACGAGACTACACATCTTCCTCATTACAAAACCCCCATCTTTCTTGCGTTTATTTATTTTCTTTTAAAATAGCTCATTCTTAACCTTCTACAATGGGTTGTATGTACTGTCCCAGGCATACAAAAAAACATCCCCCATTAAAACGGAAGATGCTTGTATGGCACAAATACGGACGCATAGCTCTGCCACACACCTCCCTATCCGCGTAGGTAACCGGTGTACGAATTTTGGCAGGTCTCCTGGCTCATGGTCATTGTTAACGGCGCCTTCCCATACATTCATACAGTGGCATTCGTCCGTTTACTCCCATTTACAGTGGCGCGACCGCGTTGGTATTTCACCAACTTCCCTTTCAAGTCTTTTCAGACACCAAATCGTTCATATGTATATAATTTCACTGCCTTTCATTATACACTATTTCGGAAAACGTATTATATGATATTTCTGATTACTCTCAAACTACCTTTCATTAGATTCCAATCATTTTCGAAAACAAAAAGAAGGCAACCAATCGGTTTGGCTACCTTCTTTC
Organism: Peribacillus sp. NPDC097675; assembly: GCF_050277655.1. NCBI lineage: Bacteria > Bacillati > Bacillota > Bacilli > Caryophanales > Bacillaceae > Peribacillus > Peribacillus sp. NPDC097675. Next base: position 21,745 of record NZ_JBNNSK010000012.1, read on the forward strand.
TCGATTAAAAGTTATTAAAACGGCATGTACTTTGATCACGTAAAAGACCTAGATCTTTCGGCACCATTGTTTCAATCAAAAAGTCGTCTTCTTCCTCGTAAATGATTTTCTTCATCTCAATTCCGAAGTACTCTTTCATCCGGGCTTCCGTCATCACTTCACGGACCTCTCCATATACCACTCGTTTTTCCTTGGCAGTCATCAAAACATGGTCTGCCAAGTAGAATGCGTGGTTCGGATAATGGGTGTTTATAATACAAGAAATGTTCTTCTCTTGCGATAACCGCTTTAGGGTCTGTAAAATGACGATTTGCTTCTGAATATCAAGATGCGACTCCGGCTCATCGAGAATCAATACATCCGGATCAGACACCAGCGTCCGAGCAATCAAGGCCAGTTGCAATTCCCCACCACTGACAGAGTTACAGGACTTTTTGGCAAGATGGGCAATGCCAACCATTTCAAGAGCGGCGATGGCCGCCTCCCGATCTTTTGCAGAAGGCTGGGACAGCGTACTGATATAGGGTGCCCTCCCCATAATAACCAATTCCTCAAGAGTGAATCCGAAAACCATCTTATGCGCCTGTGGAACATACCCGATTCGTTTCCAGATTGTTTTGCGTGATAGCGCAGTAAGTGGTTTACCGTCAATCAACGTTTGACCTTTTTTCCATTCCAGGAGGCCGGTGATGCATTTTAACATCGTAGTCTTTCCTGCACCGTTCGGACCAAGGATCGCCATGATCTCTCCATCATTCAACGAAAAGTCAATGTCGGTCTGGTAAAGGAAAGGAGCTTTCTCTCTTTTTTTTGCATAGAAAAAATTTCCTCCCCGCACCTCGATTTTCATGACCACCCACCTCCTGTCTTTCTAAGTAGAATTGCAAAGAATGGTGCGCCGATAATGGCTGTCAATATCGATAGTGGGATTTCCGTAGCCGTTACAGAACGAGCCAGGTTATCTATCAGTAGTAAATAAGCGCCACCAATCGATAGGGATACCGGGAGGACAAGCTGGTTGTTGTTCCCGACAAGCATCCTTGCCACATGGGGGATAATCAAACCTACCCAGCCGATGATACCGGCTATCGCTACAGAAGAAGCGGTAATTAGCGTCGCACCAAGAATGACTGTCCACTTCAATCTAGTGACCGGGATACCTAGCGATTTTGCCTCATCCTCAGGCAAGGTCAGTAGATTGATTCTCCAGCGTAGTGAATACAAGATCAAGATGCCAACAAGGATAATTGGCCCGCCCACATATAGATCCTTGTATGTGGCCGTTCCAAGGCTTCCCATTAACCAGTATGTAATGGCTGGCAGCTTCTCCTCAGGGTCGGCGACGAATTTAATCAACGAAATCAACGCTTGGAAAAGGGCGGAGGTGACGACCCCAGCCAATACAAGCATGAAGACCGGTGAATCTTTTTTGCCGCTGATTATGAACGTGAAAACGATGGCCGCTAGACCACAGCCAAGTGCCAAAACTTGTGAGGCAAAGCCATGTCCCATCAATAAGATTCCAAGCGATGCACCGAACCCAGCACCCGCAGACACACCTAAGATATCTGGACTGACCAGCGGGTTACCAAACATCCCTTGGAAGGATGCGCCTGCAATGGATAAACCGGCACCGATTAATAGGGCCAGTAAAATTCGCGGCAGACGAATTTGAAGGACCACTGTTTCTTCCATCTGTGTCCATGTTGGTTCAATTGGAAACACGGTTGAAAACAATATTTTAATTTGAGTCCCTAAATCCATTCCATAACGACCTATGCTCAATGACAGGAGAACCATCGCAACGGGCAAGATCCAGAAGAGGATCGTTTTCCATTTTTTCATTTTCATTCCCTACTTTACTGTTTTGCGGCTTCAGAAGATGGGTGAAGAATGTTCTCTACTTGTTCTTCCGTTACATCATAATCGTAGAACTCCGAGTAATAATCTGTGATTTCATCTTTCATATCATAATCGAATAACTCGGGATGATTTTTCTGAGCCATCCATTTTAACATAAGAGGAGCATCGCCACTTGGTGGGAACCATCTATAAATACCCAGTGGGATTTTATATACATTTCCTTCTTGTACAGCCCTCACCTGACTCCAGTCCTGTCCGTTTACCTTATTCTTTGTTAGATCTTCAGGCTGTGTTGTCGTGAAATTCGTAATGTAAATGATATCAGGATTCCATTTGTAGATTTGTTCCATATTCACTTCTTTTGTTCCTGTAACCTCTTCTGCGGCAATATCGTAAGCTCCTGTGGCATTTAACCATTGGTTACTAAAGAAATTCTTACCTCCGACCATGATGCTTTTATCACTGTGCTGATAGAGGATCAATGCTCTAGGCTTGTCTTTTTTCTTAATGCCCTCTAATTTCTTATTCAATTCCGCTTGAACGGCTTTGCCTTTTTTCAAGAACTTGTCCGTTCTCTCAGTAGTTCCGGTGATTTCACCCGTCAGCTCCAACCAACTATTAAAGGTAGCCAATGGTTCCGCAGCCGCTGCCTCAATTGGATTGAGTGCCACTACAGAAACGCCAGCATCTTCTAATTTGTTAATGGTTTTTTGGTCCTGTGCTTTTTCAAAGTAAAGTTGCGGATTGACTTTCATCAGTTCTTCCACGTTCACTTCGCCATTTTTGATGAATGATGTATCTGCCTTTAAAATATCCGGTGACATGTCAGCAAGAATCGAGTTTTCTGCGGCATTATATGCATTAGGATGTAAACCGACAACTTCCTTCGTCGAATTTGTCGCTACATACCAAGTTGAGAAGTAGGGAAGGATGCCACCGACCGCAATACGTTCCACTTTACCTGGCACCGTTACATCACGACCAAGTTGATCTTGAATGACTTTTTCCTCTGCTGTCGTCTGTTTGTCTGAAGTATTGCCTTTCGTATTATCCTCAGAGTTTCCACAGCCTGTAATTAAAGCGACCATCGCAGTGGTTGCCGCTATCATCGTCCATCTCTTCTTCATAAAACTTCCTCCTTATCCTTCTCTAAGCCACTTTGCCATCCCATGTAGGAATGGTTTTGATTGGTCGATGAATCCAAGTCCAATGTGGAATATTGGATCAAGGGTGGTAATGATCAATTCTCCTTTATAAGACACATCATCGGTGTAGATGATCGAGCGACCGTCAGGCGTATTCACAAGTGATTTTGCCCCTTCCGGAACTTTGAACGTCCCATGGTAATGCCACTTCATATCTGATAGGGATACATGCTGATATAAAGGATGATCTGTATTTTCAGCTAGTAAAGGTAAATCTCCATGCTCCTTCACCCACCAACTGAAATTCACTTCTGATTCCTCCCAGTCCACTCCCGGAAGCCAGTTATCCAGCACTTCCCCGAAAACGACTAGACGTTTTCCTTCTTGAAGGAACTTCACGAAATAGGAGTGATACCGTTTTAAAAGCATTAGGGACATCCGATCATTAACAATTAGCGTGTCATATTGACTTAAATCATATGTATGGAGCTGACGAATTTGAAGCACATCATCATACATATACGCAAACTCGTCCATTTGAAAGAAACGATGATGGAAACTATAACCGTTATCTAAGATTGCCACTTTCATTGCTTTGTTTCCCCCTTGTTTGCTTCATACTCTTCGCGTATCCAAGTCAGAATTTGTTGACGTAGCACACGCGAACTATTTTCTTCGATTCCAAAACGGTACAAATCCGTTCCTGCACCCGCTACAATCGTGCCGCCAGTCGTTTTTCGGTCAATATAAATGATTGCTTTTCCTTCTTGGTCTTCTACGATTATTTCCGAATGATCTGGAGCCTCGAGATACCCTCTTGAGAAAAAGCCACGGACCCCTTTTTTATAATTCAAATCATAAGGGTCTATTCCTGCGAACATAGGATGTACAGGCTCAGTCAAGCGGATTTCACGGTCCTTCAAAGAAATCGGAGAACGCATCCAATTTCCGCAACCGGGTAACCAAGGAAGGAAATTTTCGGTTTGTGAAAGAATGACGCCGCCAGCATTCAAATAATTTTCGATGATTTCTTTATGCTCAAGCAAAAAGGCCTCTTCCACGAAATTAGTCACGATGACCCCAGCATATGCGGAGAAATCAGCAAATGGAATATCATACAATTGCAAAAAAACCAAGCCATTTTCTCGATCGATGTCTTTAAGTCTTGTAAATTGAATATCCGTACTTATATAGGCTATAGGTTTCATAATCAACCATCTTTCTTATATTGATATAATATTATTCCGATTGAAAATATTGTAAAATGCTGTTTTTACGGTATAAATATATATTTTTTATTACTTTGAAATAGAATCTATTTTTTTATCAGTATAAATGATAATGATTATCATCGTCAATAAAAACTTTTATCCAATAGGAAGTAATGGAATTTACATGCTGATTTTCGCAAAGAACCAATCATAACTAACATTCCAAATAAAAAGCATGATGGGCGACGGCCATTTGCCGATTCCATCATGCTTTAAAAAGCTATCCATCTTTCAACAAGTAAATGTCACGTCAAACATCACCAACTCGTGAAATCCAATAATTTAAATGCCTTACTTATCAACCAGAAGACTACGCGAAAGGGCATAAAGAGCAATTCAGGAATATAAAAGAGTAGGTCGCCTAGCAACTCCCCTATAATCGATTTTCTTTTTGCTCGATTATTTTTATACCGCTTCCTTCTATCCCGTAACGCGGACATTCACCATCACCCACCCTATTAATCGCCTACATCATTACCAAATTATAACATCATCTAAACAGTATCCATTAATATTTTCACAACAAGAGCCTATTACCTTGAAAAGTTTCCATTTAACAAATATAATAAGATAGTCGTCGTTAACTTTACATGTCCCAGTAGCTCAGCAGGATAGAGCGACAGCCTCCTAAGCTGTAGGTCGTAGGTTCGATTCCTATCTGGGACGCTAATGAGAAACAGCCAAAACCTTGTTACATATGGGTTTTGGCTGTTTTATTTTATTGGTACGGTTTTACTCTTCATGTGAAACATCTTTTTGCCGAAAATTTGCCGAAAAACAATAACGATTATAGTTGTTTTTTCATACTAACTCTAGATATAGAAAATTTTAGAAAAATAATATAAACTTTATTTACGAAAGGAGGGGGGAAAATGTCTCAATCTGATTTATTAGGAGAAATATCTGGGAAAGAAAAAAGAAAACTAACTTTCGATGAAATGATAGAACATTTAGAAGAAAAAAATATTCAGTTCAATTTAATAAATAAAGTAGAAGCTAGACAGATGTTAGAGTACTCGAATTATTTATATAAGATTACTGCATATAGAAAAAATTTCGAAAAAAGTAAACATGGTAAATATAATAATTTAGAGTTTGGAATCCTATATGATTTAGCAACCATTGATATGAGGCTAAGATACTTAGTGCTTCAAATGAGTTTAGATATAGAACACTCCATTAAAACTATAATATTGTCTGATATCACCAATAACCCAAATGAGGATGGTTATAGTATTGTTAGGAATTTTCTTGCGTACACTAATGAAACAATAGATGATTATATGCATCCAATGAAATGGGAAACTCATTATAATTATGGAATTTATAACAAACACCATGTGAATCCACCTGTATGGGTCCTATTCGAAATCATCACCTTTGGTAAATTTGTTAAATTTGTTGAATTTTACAGTAAAACAAGGGACAAACGTAAGTACAAGGATTTAGAAAAAGTACTTAAGTATGTAAAGAACATTAGGAATTCCTCTGCGCATAACAGTCCAGTTCTTATAGATATCGCTAAAATTAAACAATTTAGTTCTCCAACAGCGACTATAACTTCTTTTGTTAGAAAAGTTGATTCCATAACAAATGAATCAAGCAGAAAAAGGCTCTCCAATAGAAAAACACATGACTTAACAGCTCTTCTCTATGTCTTCGATAAATACGTTAAAAGTAAGGGAATAAAAGATAATCGCTATAAAGAGCTAAAACTATTATTGGACAGATGTTTACGTTATAAAGATTACTACGCGAGTAACGAAACGTTAGTTGCGGTTTATAAATTCTTTAGCAAAATTATTGACTTTCTATACAAACCTAAGTAATATAGAATCTAAGGAAAAAATCGGTTCGCCCGGTTTGTACAGGTGGGGGAATCCTCCACCCTTAGTTTAGGGACGTTGACACTCACTTTTTAGTGAGTGTTTTTATTTTATATTTCATTTTTAATATTTTAATGATTATTTTATAATTTTTCTTGAATATTTTCTTTCCTTCTTATACAAAAAACACCCTCAAGGCTGTCACTATTATATTCTTAACTCTTAGTGTAGATAAAATTAATTGTCACAAGTTAATTCCCAGTTTTTATTATTCATTAATTTTATTTAATTTTAAACAAAACTGGTTATACCCTCAGTTTACTAACCATTTTCCAAGTCCAAATAATACGTCTACTTCAAAGCTCAGGAAAATAAAAAGGCCCTTCCGAATTCAGAAGGGATTTAATGTGAATAGAAAGCTAAAGCCTAACTAACTCATGAGGCATTACACAGGCATTAAACGCCCTTCAGCTTCTAATTCATAACTTAATACATTATGATCATTCTTTATTTGTTCTAAGAACTCCTCACTTGTTTCTAGTGTAACCAAGTTAAGGATTGGCGAATTATAAATTATTACTCCGTACAAACTCAAAGAATCAACTCTGCTCTTGTCCTTCACTCTGATCATTACTCTGATCATTAATAAACACCTCCAATAGTTTTTCGAGGTTAAACAATCCAAATCCTTGTTGATGTTCTGGTAAACCTATATCTATTGTTGCAGAATAAAGGTAAGATTTGGTATCAGGTATGCTATTCTGAAGTTTTGAAAATAGAGTGGCACAAACCCCTGTAATAATAGGAGTTGAAAATGATGTCCCGTAATCAAGCATTTGATTAAAATATATTGTACCTGATGTTAATATATTCGGTTTTTTCATCCCTGCGACTCCAGGACTGGAGTAATCTGCTAGCTGTTCTACATGCGGCTTGATGGCACCAACTGTGATAGCTTCTTGAGAATTGCCTGGACATTGAACTAAATTTTCTTTCTTATTTTCTTCTCCTCTATTCCCCGCTGCAACTACAAATAACTTATCCGAGTTTTGGGTATAATAATTTACATACTCACAAAATGTACATGGGTTCGACTCAGTGCACTTTGTTACCGAGCTGTTAAAACCAATCGACATATTAATTATATCGGCCTTAGTTACAGCCAAGTCAATAGCTTTTAAAACATTTGTACCACTTACATACCCGTCTTGGGAAACCTTAAAGCTTATTATTTTTGAACCGGGAGCTGCAAGTCGGATAATACTAGCAACCTTTGTTCCATGGTCTATAAATGGAGTACTGCCAAACGCAGTAAAATCATGATGTTCTACAACCCATTTTTCGTTAACAATCCCGGAATCTAATACCGCTACTGTCGTTCCCCAGCCTGTTAAATTATCTTTTGTCAAACTTTGAAAATCTATCCGTGGAACAATTTGTAAGTTGTTAGTGTTTCTTTGTACTGAATTTACAGTACCCTCAACATCTTGCAGTCTGCCAACTGGATCTTCCATTATGTAATCTAACTCAAAATAGCTTTCGATTTTTTCTTTCAACTCGTTTGTAATAGTGATTCCCATTATCGGTAAAATAGGTGAAGAGTATACACAACGTCCGCCATTTTTTTGAACGTAATCTAAAATCAAAGAGTCATTAGGTTCTTTATGTTTTAATAAATAGGTTTTCAGATTATTCTCCTCCATCTTGTACTTTCAGTTAATATTCTATATAAAAACCAAAAATCCTTTGAAAATTAACCTTCATAATAACATATTTATGTAATTTTTTATATTTATTTGTAAATATTCCAAGTTAATAATATGGCAATATAAAAAACTGTTTAAAGGCTCTTTCATTAATCTTTGCTTAATGATACAGAATGAAGAAGGAATTTCTTTCTTGAATGAAAAAAATAAATCGTTTAAAACGTTTTTTCTGTAGAATTAATATAGAATTAAGTGGAAAGTGATATTACCTAGTCAGAGTATCAGAAGGGGGTGTTCTCATGGAATATTTTTTAGGTGCTTTATCTGTATTAATAGGTTGGATAATAGGATTTTTCCTAAGCTATATGAAAGAAAAAGGAAAAAATGTAGCTACTAAAGAGGACATTACAGTAATCACTAGACTTACTGAGAGCGCAAAATATGATTTTCAAAAGCAACTAGAGGACCACAAACGAAGTTTTGATTTTGAAATAGAGGGCCTAAAGCATAAGCAGAATAAGTTATATACTAGCTATGAATTATTTACGGTAAAAAGACACGAGTCCTATCCTGAACTCTATAAACTATTAGAAATATGTAATGGAGCGGTTCGTAGATTAAGAGGTATACGGCGAACATTACATTTCAATAATGTTAATACTCAAGACATTAAGGCTTTTATGGAAGATAAATCTTTCACATCAAGTGATATAGACTATATATTAAGCCTCTGGGAAACACAAAATAAAAAAGCTATCACTGAAATAAATTATAGATTAGAAAGAATTAATTATAACGAAGCAGAAGAGAAATTTATTGAAGCAAATGATTATTATTTTTTTAACGTCCTATTTTTATCAGAAGAAGTAGAAAAGATGGCTAGAGATCTTTTAAATAACATTCACACTATATGGTTAAATTACGACCCAAATTATTCAATGTACGGTACAATAACAGGTGGAATTCCCTTGTCTAAAAATGAAGAATTAATCAAACAAATCGATCAATTAAGAAGCGACTTGAAGTTAAAGATGCGACAAGAACTATTGCCAAATTGAATATTTGTTAAAGAGATCTCATAGTATTCATGGATTAATTACAAAGCTAAATATAAAAGATGAAAAAGCGCCCAAAGTTTGAGCGCTTTTTTATATAATTTCCCCTCTTTTGGTGAACACTCTAAGAAGATTCTAAAACACCAATACCAGGAGAAAAATCAGATTTACTGCTTTTTCATAATAATCTCATCAATCACTTATTCTTCTAGAATTAAATTTTTCCCGTACCAACAATCAAAGTTCTATAAGTTTTTATTCAACTGACTTAAAATATACCTGTTACTTATCCAGAAACTCTGTTTTTGCATCCATACACCATCTGGTAATTCCTCTGCATCAGAAAATGATCCATCACCTATCACTTCACCACTTTCCAAAATATAAAATCTTTTTCCGCTATGTGGTTTAATATGAATAATAGGGTTATCACCCTTTTTCGGCAAATTATTCTTTATGATTACGCCAGCCGCAGTTTCTTTTTTTGTAAGTTTAATTCCACTAGCAACAACTGCTCTAATATTTTCCCACCCTGCTTTTACAATGACATCTAAATCTGTGCGAGGCATATTCCACAATTGACATCCTTTAAGTTTGTAGCCTCCTCCATCTTTTTGGAATACAACAAATAAGAATCTTGTTTCCTCAAAATAAGAATAAAGTGTTGAATCCTCCCATTCTTCATTAACAAAATCCATGAGTTTTATTTGGGGTAAAGAACTGTTTTCACTCATTGAGCCATCCTCTTCTAAACGTATAGCTTTAACAACAATATTTGCTTTTACAAACTCTTCTGCCTTATTTGATTTTATGCCCAACATTCGATAGGCCATATCAATCCATTGAGCTTTATTATTGTTATATTCTCTTCCCAAAATGTTGCATAACTCCCTATCTGTATATCCAATATATGAATTAATTTTAGAAAAAATAAGTTGTTCAAATGTTGTATTTTCAAGTTCAATTGCATCATGGACAATTGATTCATAAGTATCTATGTTATGAACGATATAATTGTTTAAAATATATGTCATATATGAATTTTTTAAGCAAAATGCTCTTCTACGTGCAGGAATTTCTGGTGCATAATACTGTGGAACTGTACTTTTTAATGCTGTAGAACCTTTTGTACACGCCCCTAGATACATTGTATCTCCCTCGGATAATTCATGCGCTTTTCCTTGTTGAATCTTACTAACTATCTTCTTATAGTCATCTTCAATTATTTTCAAATCTTCCTCTGGCGGAGAAAACAGTTTGACAAATTCAATTGGGTACAAAAGATTATTTCCCAATTCCTTATTACGCAAGTAATATACTAGCAGAATAATTCTAATTTTTTCATAAACATGGGAAGAATTAAAATCAAGGTCTATAGGTTTATCGTAGCCTATCATAGTGATAACTAAACGTTCTCCTGCCCGCAGTCTACCCTTTCTTAATTTTTCATATGGTGAGGCTTTAAGTTCAACACCAGCTTCATAAAAATCCGCGTGTTGGTCACTATTGGCCTTATAACCAAAGTAAATCTCTTCAAGAAGATTACCAAGCCCACCTTTTCTTCTAGCATTACCGTATTTATCAATAACACTAATTTTGACTTCATCATTTAAATCAGCTTCTTTTATAACATCCAAAAAAGTTTTTCCAATGAGCTGCTGACCATATTTTTCGATACTTAATGGATTAGTTTCATCATAATTTTTTATTCTTTCCATAATCAATCTTCACTTCTTTCTTTTTTCGTTCCTGGTTTTCCATTTGTTCATTTCTTATAATATCAAAAAATTCCATATTTAAGTGCATTAAAATAAGGATTGGAAAACCAAGCGAAAACAATTTTATTCTTTTCAATTTGGAAAAACCACTTTAGGAATAATGTATTTTGTCGAATGCTTAGTTGTACAAGAGGAAGGAGCAAGCCTTAAGACTAAAACAAGCCCCTCTCATTTAAGAGAAGAGCTCAAATCACTTCAGGATTTTTCACTGATATTTAATTTTAAAAAAAACGTGGAAGACTTCTACAATAAATATCTTTATAGTTAATTTCTTTTGGTTTAACTACTTCTAGAACAAGATTCCAACACTCTGATACATAAGGGAATCTTCATCACTCTCTAGATTACAAGGTGTGTTTCAACAGATGTTATTACTGTAGTTGATCCTCATCGATACCACACCCCCCTCATGTAGAAATGACCTGAGAATTCTCTGAAGCTCCCACCTCGGCCCCGAGATGACCGTTTTAATTTTTCAAAGTGGGGGATTATTTTTTCATCATTTTTTTACTGCCAAACTCATTGAGAAAACTTTAATGATTTTGAATCCTTAAAGCTGACTGCTGCTGTTGCTAGACTTTCCACTGGAGTTCCTTCCACATTCTATTGTGCTTTATTGCTTGGTGTTCCAATCGGAACGCGATATTGGTTGGAATATTAAAGTTGCGACAATGTGCAATCCAAGTCTTCTGGTTTGAAATTCTTGTCATCAATTTTTATGAGTTTTTCTAGTGAAGTTACCTTGGCGACAGCCGTAAAAAAATCTTTTCCGAATTTAGCTTTATATCGTATGGCAGAACCAGCCGTGCTTTTAAATTGAATTTCTTTACCGTCAATAATTAATTTTGTGTTTTTCTCAGCTTGCTTTTCACCTTATCTTTTCGACGTTCGAGATTATTGTGGTTTAACTTGTCAAAATCTTTTTTTCTGTTTTCCAGATAATCAGTCGACTGATATCTCAAATAATTTGGGCCACTCATTTTTTCACACCCCCTTTTGAATTTTGAAAAGGTCGCTCTATTGGAAAAGGTTCCCCCTCTCGGTCCCCTCGAATTTAAATAGAATTTAAAGTGGGTGGGGGGATTGCTTATCTATCTCCTTCAAAATTTTCACGACCCTTTCATCCTGCAATAAATGGGGAAGGGCATTAGCAACCTTCTGTTGCAGTACATTATCAAATACCTCACCATATACCTCATACATAGACATGCGCATATCCTGATTTAATGAACATTCGATAGGAATATATCTGTGCTCCCAATTTGTGTTGCGATTAATTGACGCTTCTCCATCTTCTGTTCAATCACATCTTTTCCTAACGTGTAGAAGATAGCCCTGATGTACGTATTTAAAGAAAGGTTGAACTTTTTTGCTTCACTTGATAATTGTGCATGTAGATTAACAGGTAATTTTAAAACGGTTGTTGAATGAGCTGGATCATCTTCTTTGACGAGTAGGTCCTTAATTAACCAGCGATTCTCAAGAGCATGGAATTTAGTTTCTTTCATGGTATTAACTTGGATGAAAGACCGATAGGCATTTAGTGCTTTTGAATCCTCTGCGCTTAACGGAATACGGACATCAATATCAGTTACCTCAATAGGCTTCTTTTCTGCCTTTACTGATATTGGTTTAGTTACCTTCTTAATTTTCATTATCTAAATCTCCCTTATCGTTTATTTAAAATCAATTCAATACTTCAACATCTGGTGCGACAACATCATTTTGTTATTTATTTTCTTTTTCCCTTACTACTCTTAGACTTATCTTTAAAGTTTTTAGCCTGTTTTTTTGCCTGATAAGATAATCGATTGATATGCCCTAAACGATTAACGACGTATCTGTTGCTCATAAGATCACCCCTTCATAACTAAGATATTTCAAACTAACCACCTCCTTAAAATTTTTTAAGAGCTTTTCAGTTTTTTTATTTTCCGTAGCAGAAAAATTACATTCTTCATATCATTCCTAAAGAATAAGCAATGGAGATAATGGCTGATTTCTTTTTCTGGTAAAAGATTTCTTTTTTTAGGTACATTTCCATGTAGACCTGAACATCTGTAGGAATAGACGGCTGTAAATATTTAAGCTCAATGATTTCACGTTCCACTGCATCTAATCCGTCAACTATAGCCCTATTAATCTGTTTTACTTTTAAATCATCCTTAATATAATTCTCACGAATAGAAGGAAATAACTGGCCTACTCCAACTGCTTCACATTCTCGCTTGTTCTGCAGCCTTACCTTCAATGCACGGTAAAGTTTTAGTTGCTCCTTCACCATCCTCTGCAAGACCTTATATTGGGCACCGTCCAGGTTTTTCTTTTCAGCAACTGATAAAGTTTCCTGTTTCATACAATCCCACCTTCGTGATATAATTCAGGTGGTTTAAAAACTGATTTATACATTTAATTTTTCAATGTCTTCACTATTCTCAGTAGTGGAGGCGTTTTTCTTTTTCATTTCGTCCATCATCCAGCTTTCAAACACTTGATTCATACCTTCATATGTAATCATTCCAGCCCCTTTTACTTTGCCTAGGAGATAAACCAACATAAGCCCCCATACTATTTCACCTTTTTCTTGATTCACCTCATCGTAGAAAATACGTTTTATCAACTGAAGTTCTGAATATGATGGAGTCTGTTGTTTGCCTATACGTCCACGTAATTGCTCAAATGTTGCGATTTGCTGTTTTAACTTCTTCACTCTGTTTCACTCTCCATTTATGATGATTTCTTTTCCCCGAAGCTTTACTTTTTTTAAAATATATCCCGAATACATAAAGGGACTATTTTTATTTATGCAATGAGCTCCTACATGACCTTGCTCTTTTCCGTGGTGATGGAACCTTCCACAGTGAGGGCACCAGGTACTCAAATTCCCTTCCTGATCTCTTTCTATTGCTAATAGCACTGGTGGCTTTTCTTTCTTAAGAACCATAATTCACCTCGTAAAATTAATAAGTGAAAAAGTGAAAAAACAGCTTTAATTTCGGAAACTTTTTATTTTATTTTTTCCTATAGAAACTTTTCTTTTTTTGAATCACTTTTTCACTTTTTCACTCTATATTTTCTTTCTTTCTATAGATGGAGAAGAATAGTATTCAAAAGAAGATCGGATACCAATTCCTTGAAAGTAAAACCCTTTATTATCCTTCTTTTTTCTAAATCCTCGTTCTTCGATTTTTTTGTAAAAGGTTACTTTGGGTATTTCCGTTTCTCCTGTTTCTTGGCACCAATCTTCATATTTTATATACAGTTGTTTTGAATAGGTTTTTACGCTTTCAAGTACAGTGCAGAAGTCATTTATAAAACTACCGATAGTGTCCATTTCACTTCGATATAAATCTGTTGCTTTTTCAATTTCATCTGGCGGTTTCAACCCTTCCTTTTGCCACTTTAGGCAACCTTCCACAGCCCATCGGAGAATACCTGATATTTCTTGTTTTAAGAATTTCTCGGGAAGATTTTTATCCCGATTTTCTTCTGGTATAGTAACTGTAAATGGTATTAACCGTATCCTTCTCCAAATTCCGAGATCATCACCGTTAATCACCGGTTTATGATTAGTTGTAAAGAAAATCTTAAATTGTGGTACGAATTCGAATGGATTCCCATAGAGGAATCTAGCTTGAATTGGTTCCATGCCAGTTAACTGTTTAATTAGGGATTCAGCTAACTTTGCACCCTCTTCGCTTTCTGACGCTGCTACTAATCTAGATCCTTTAAGAGTTGCAATATCGCTCCTGACAGAATCATTTTTTTTCACTGTAAAGCTGTCTGTATTCGATTGTTTTCCATAGTCCCCCATTAAATGACGTATAGTATCCAAAAAGGTAGACTTTCCGTTTTTCCCTTTACCATATAAGAAAAATACGACTTGCTCAGTGGTTTCTCCAGTTAGTGCATAACCGATAGCTTTTTGTAGAAAATCGATTAGCTCATAATTAATGTTTCCATTCTCATCACGCATAATATCCTGAAGAAACTTATCCCATAATGGACATTTAGCATTTGAATCATAAGTAATAGGAGAAATTTTGTTCATATAATAGTTGCGATCATGTTTTAATAGTTTCCCAGTCTTCAAGTCAATGACCCCATTTTCACAGTTGAACAGCCATTTATTTTGATCTAAATCTTCTGGTAAGATCGGTACCTCTGATTCAGCAAGAGATATCATCGATTCTATTTTTGCCCTGGCTTCAGAATGAACTGCGTGCTTTGAAATAGCCGCCCGGACATCCCCATCCTCTTCTTCTAGAGCTTCTTTATAAATACTCCTAACCGTTTGTTTAGCTAACTGACGTATTTGATTAGTTTCATCAGCAATCCATTGCTTTTCATTCCACAGGTACCATTTTTTAAATGTATTGTTAAACCTGATATTGTTACCGTGGTGATAAATTAATCGTTCTGAATTTCCTAAGTCTGTCCTATTAAATGATTGCTTTCGTTTAAGACTTTCTTTACCAACTACATTTCTTTTTATCGTATCTGGCTCGTAATCAGAGACTGTTTTATGAGTTGATGAAATTGCCATATCAATAGTCATCTGACCATAGGTCCTGCCGTCAGATGAATGTGGCTTGTCCCATTTCTCTCTAATTAAATTTGACTCCCGAAACATAGAATCCATTCTCGATGTATCTTTGTCCGTCCAGAATGCTAAGTGATTACACAAAGCCATATCTGTGGAAGAATGGTCTCCATTCATAAGTACACCTTGGAATAAATCTTTAATATTGCCTCCACTTTTACTATTGAACATCCTTCCCCACAAGTGAGAGTTAGATAGATTGCGAATATCCTCTCGATTCGAAACATTGATTGGGGTCTTAGCTACGGGATTCGGCTTCTCTTCTAAGTACTTTTTAAAAAGAATTTTGAATTGATCCGTACCATCCTGTACGGGTGTTTCTCCTAAATTATTTCCTGTGAAAGTGAAATACCGACCATGCCGATATATTTCTAATCCAAGTTTAGGGTTTTTCCTTCCTGTACCTGGTCCTTTGAGTGGTAAGGTCCCTTTTGCAATAATGTGGATTCCCTCACCACTTGGAGAGTATTCCGTATAACTCTGAACTGTTTCAATAACATCCTCTGCCAGTTCTGTAAGAGCTCCTTTATTCACACAATGATCAATATCAATGCCGATGAATGGATCATCCTTTGAGAACATAAAGCCGATACCGTCAAATCCTCCCTGCCTGTACTTATGTACAACGGTTTGGAAAGATGACCAAGTATGTCTATTGTTTGACTGTGCCATAGATCCATCTATTTGAAATGGAACTTTAGTTTGTTTACCTTCTCTAACTGTCGATTTCCAGAGAACCCATTGATTAGTGACTTTTAATTCATCAGGTATATTTTTAAAATTATATTGCTGCGTATTCACTATCCATTAATTCTCCCTCCTGTTTTAAAAAAGTTCTCATCCTGCATCGTGATTTATCAGGCCCGCTTCCTCCTGTTGTGTAATCCATCGATTAATAGAATCAATTTTGAATAAAATCCTTCTTCCTATTTTTATACTGGGAATACGCTTTTCACGAACCAATGTATATACTAGGCCTCTTGAAATCCCTAAATAAGCAGCAACTTCATCTGTAGTTAGAGTTGTTCTTGAAACTAACTGTGGTTTACGGACATCGTTATCTAAGTTTGCATGCTCATCGACGCCCTTATCCTCTGCAAGATAGTCAGCTACATCAACGTATTGAATGGTTTCTGTTTCAAGGTTCCACACCTTACAGAAACCCAGCTCAACTGTTTCTAAAGCCTTTACATTACTTCCATGATTTTTTGAAAAATAATGTTTATGAATTTCCATATTCCTTCCTCCCTCTTTCAACTCAACTTTTCTAAAGTATGAGAAACTTGTACATCTGAATCAAAAAAAATATCCTCTATCTTCTTTTCTAGGATTATCGATAGTTTAAATGCATCAATTAACTTTGGTTTAGCATAACCATTCTCCCAGTTACTTATAGTTGTTTTCTTACATCCCATCATAACAGCTAACTTGAATTGAGTTAGTTGTTTTTCTTTTCGTGCATAAATCAGTGCATGATTTTTCTTCATATAAACGCCTCCTTAAAGTACAAGTATCTTGTACAAACTTAGTATATATTCATAAATATTACCTGTCAATACAAATGTATGAAATATTTGTACTTTTTTTATATTCATTAATAAAGTACAATTAACTTGAACAACGAATTGATATAAGGAGGGAAAAAATAATGTTATCTAAAAGAATCAAGGAAGCACGTAAAATGAAGAATCTTACCCAAGAGCAATTAGCTGCTCTAGTAGGTACTAAAAAAGCAACAATTTCAAATTATGAAAACGAACATAGCACTCCTTCAAATAAAATGTTGAGTTCATTAGCAAATGCTTTAAATGTAACATCGGATTACTTATTAGGCCGGGTAGAGTCTCCTGAAGGTTTTATTGTTGATTATACAAAAAGTTTTTTTCCTAATAGTTTAGATGAATCCATAGACTATTTTATTAAATTACTGTTAGAGGATTCCCCCTTTTATGAAAGTATAAAAAAAGAACTTTTCGAATCAATCACTGAAGTTTTACAAAATCACGATACAGATATCAATTTTCGAATTGATTTAAAAAAAGAAACTAATATAAACGAGCAGTTAGCATTAAATCTAATTAACATAGATTCCATTACTATTAAATTAGAGCTTGTTGAAGAGCTGAAGAGAATTGCATATAAGTATCATCTTTGGTTTAATGAATTTTATTTATCTGACAGTGTCGATGAGTTAGATCTAGATAAACTACTTAATAATAGCCAATTAACATATAAAGGACAAAAAGTAACAGAAAAACAATTAAAATTAATTAAAAATTATTTAGATGCATTATTCAATTAAGGAGGAATCCATATGGCCGGTAATGGATCACTAAGAGAAAGAGGAAAAGGAAGCTGGGAACTCACTGTCTCTCTTGGTAAAGGAGCTGACGGGAAATATAATAAAAAAACAAAGACAGTAAAGGCCAAAAATAAAACAGAGGCAAGGGAATTACTTAGACAGTTTATTTATGAGGTTGAAACTGGGGAATATATCAATCTGGATAAGATTTCATTTAAAGACCTGATTGATGAGTGGAGAAAAAAACATGCTTCTTCTCTTGCTATTCGTACACAACAAGGATATGAATCTAATCTTAAATTAAGGGTACTCCCCTACTTCGGACATATGAAAGCATCCGGAATAAAGAAAATCCATATCCAAAACTTCTTTGATGAACTGAAAAAAGAAGGAGTTAGAATGGATGGTAAAAAAGAAAAACTATCTCCCTCACATATAAATAATCATCATACTTTACTTGGAAGTATTTTTTCTTTTGCTACCGACCGGGGATATTTGAAGGATAGTCCAATGAATGGTGTTAAGAAACTTAGGGTCGAAAAGAAGAAAATGAATATCTACCAAAAATCGGACATAGCGGCCCTTATGACGGCTCTAAACAATGTTCCTGATATGTGGAAGGCTCTTGTCACTTTAGCCATTGTAACAGGCGCCAGAGCAGGTGAATTGGTAGGCTTAGAATGGAAGCATATTAATTTTGAAAAAGATACTATACTAATTGAACAGTCACTAACCTTAAAAAAAGGCGAAGGCGTAAAAGTGAAATCCACAAAGACCGAAAGATCTAGGATGGTTAGTATTCCAGCTGTAGCTTCTTTGATGTTAAAAGATTTGAAGCACGAAAAAAATAAGACTAAACTACAAGCTGCAGAAATGTGGGTACGAGAATGGGAAGGTATAGACCGTGACTTTGTTTTTACTGCCCCTAATGCATTTGGACGGCCATTACGACCAGATAGCGTTACTCAATGGTGGGAACGTTTTTTAGCTAAACATGCTAATTTAAAATTTATTAATTTCCATGGACTTCGACATACATCTGTATCTATTCTAATTGACGAAAATACTCCAATGAAGGCAATAAGCGAACGTGTTGGGCACGCAAAAATAGGAACCTCTATGGATATATATGGTCACTTATTAGAGGAAGCTGATAAAAGGGCCGCTGCAAGTATGGACAAAGTATTTGGTGATTTAGGAATTAAAATGAGCAAATAATCTGTGGGCAGCGTCTATTCAGGACGCTCTTTTTTTTGCCGAAAATTCGCCGAAAAACTCAAATAAAACAGGAGAAAAATTACATACATAGACAATATTCAATAAAGTAAAATACTGATATAAAGAGGCTTACAGGTACTAAAGAATACTATAACAGAGTATATACTTACTTCTCCTAAGCTGTAGGTCGTAGGTTCGATTCCTATCTGGGACGCTAATAAAAAACAGCCAAAACCTTTCTACAAATGGGTTTTGGCTGTTTTATTTTATACAGTTATTCAGAGGCCATAAAACTACAGTCCTCTTAAATGCTTTCTATGAGCCTTTTATTAGCAGCCTAAGCATAGGAAAACTGTCGATTAAGGATCCGTTCAGAATGCCAGGCTCTTATTGGTTTTACCGACCATGAGGATGGTCATTTTTACTGTCGATATGAAGTGTATGGTCTGGTTGAACTTCTGCATAAAAGACGGCGGAGATTGTTGATATTCTAGCTTTTAATAATTGTTCATTCAGCCAGTCCGTATCAAGGTTTAACATATCCAAGTTATTCTTGTTTATTACTCCATCTGATACAACTCCTGTTATGATGGGCGGCAGTTTCTTTTGTGTACTCACAATATTCATATCTTCTCTCGTGACCGGTTGTTTATTATCTTTCTTCATAACGGAAAGTTTACCCGTAATTTCGAAAATGGCATATTCCGATTCAGTGATTGAAAAAATATTCTTTTGCCTCAGCAATGCCATAAGCGTATCTGAATCCAAATTAACCTTGCGAAGTGATTTATCCACCATTTTGCCGTTTTTGATGATAATAAGGGGTTCTCCATTCATTAATTTTCGTGCTCTTTTCGATTTAATGACAACCCGTCCTGATAAAAGTGTAAGTAAACTCCATACCATTAATGCGATAATACCGTTCAGAATGCTTAAACGATGGTTGAAAGAAAGATTCCCCGCTATTGAACCAATCGAAATGGCAGAAGCAAAATTGAAGAACGTCATCTCTGAAATCTCTTTTCTTTCCATAATCCGCGTCAGACTCAATAAAACAAGAAATGACAATGTACTTCTAATGATTATTTCGGTGATCCCAAATTATCATCCCCTTTTCACTGTATTGTTTCCTTATAATGATAGGATTATTGTAAAAATGTTCATCTGCAGGCAGCCGAAAATTAATATTTACATGTGAATTATAGTTGTTAAATATTAAATTTTTACTTTTTTTGAAAAAATTGTTTAATCTTGTCCTACCCGGGTATATAAATAGTGTAAGACATTCTCACCAAAGGAGATGATGTGCAAGATGAGTACTATCAGAAGCCAATGGAACAAAGAGAATGACGCAGCGGTGTTTAGTCCCGGTGATCAGCGCTAGAAGCTATTGAAGAGTTTGATGGAACCATAAAAGAAACGACAAATCTTCTCACCCAAAGGAGGATACTAACATGAGTATTTACAACCAATGGAATCCAGAGAATGATGAAGCGATTTTCAGTCCAGGTGATCAGTCTCAATTCAGTACGCTCACACCATTAGAAACGGTCAAACAAACGACCAACAAAATGCTTGAATTTGATTTACAAGGCACCGTACTGAATAAATTAATTGATTAATTTAAACGATAGAAAAAAGGATGGAGCAGCCGCTCCATCCTTTTTTCATTAACCAGTTACATGAATTTCGCCACTTCATCTAATGCCAATCTTGTTGTTTGGAACGAAGGAACCGCTGCCTTCCCTAACGCGATTAAAACAATCGGTACATAACGTTCAGGCACATCAAATCTTTCAATGAACTGTTGTTTGTTATATCCGCCCATTGTAACTGTGTCGTATCCCTTAGATTTTGCTATTAGCATAAGCTGCATGGAAACAAGTCCTGCATCGAAGCTAGCAATACTTTCCCTGGCTTCCTTTGATGCATGAGGATACGTATTCATTGTATTTTCTACGATGCGGGCACGTGTCCCTTCATCCATGAATCCAGCCTCTACATTCATTCCATATATTTTATCCGCATTTTTGTACATTTCTGTATCTCCCAATACCGCAATGACCGCAGAAGAGGTTTCGACACATTCCTGATTATTGGCTATCTGGCGTAGTTCCTTTTTAATTTCTTGATCCTCGATGACCATAAAGCGCCAAGGTTGAAGATTGCTTGAAGAAGGGGCTTGGATGGCTTCATTCAAAATATTTTTGATTTCTTCTGTTGGAATTTTATAAGTTGTATCGAATTTCCTGACAGAGTGACGTTCTTTTATAATGGTCGATAAGCTTTGATCAGCTGGTACATTCATGATAGTTCCCCCTTATTCTTTAAAACTAAATTACTTATTTTATATAAATTACTATTAGTAAGTTATATCGTCAACCAATTTGCTCTCAAAAAAATCCAGTAGCGATTGGATCTTTTGCTACTGGACTCTTTTCTATTATTTATCGAATTTTAGCTTTGCCAACGCATCTGCTAATGCGGTATTGATTGGCTCTTCTTTATTTTGCTTTTTCATATAATTAGAGACTTCATTTTTCGACACTTTCTTATTTTTATTTTGCCCTTTTCGCTTGTTGTAGGAAGAAAGTTTTTCGTGAAAACCACATTTGCATGTAAAGGTCTGTGCTTCACCTTGCCCTCGCATTTCCATTTTTTTATGGCATTGCGGGCACCTTGCATTTGTTACACGTGAAACACCTTTTTTATGGCCACATTCACGGTCTTGGCAAACAAGCATCTTACCTCTTTTACTGTTTACTTCAAGCATTAACTTTCCACAATCCGGGCATTTTGTGCCGGAAATGTTATCATGCTTGAATTTTTGATCACTCGTCTTGATTTCGTGCACGATATTTTGCGCATAGGTGCGCATATCGCCAATAAACGTGCGCTTCTCAAGTTTTCCCTTAGCAATGGCCGTAAGTTTTTGTTCCCACTGTGCCGTTAAAGCCGGTGAACGTAGGTCCTCAGGAGCCAACTCGAGGAGCTGTTTCCCTTTTGAGGTAACATGAAGACCTTTCCCACGTTTTTCAATCAAAAAACTATTGAACAATTTTTCAATGACGTCAGCCCGGGTAGCAACGGTACCAATACCACCGGTCTCTCCTAACGTCTTGATAAGGTCCTTACTTTCACCAGCCATGAAACGAGCAGGGTTTTCCATCGCCGATAGCAAGGTCCCTTCATTGAATGGTTCCGGTGGTTTCGTTTCCCCTTCTGTTTGTTTCACAGCTGAGATATCTAGAATGTCCCCTTTCTCGAGTGTCGGAAGCAATTGCTCTGCAAGGCCATCTTTTGCCTCCTCGTCCTCGAACTGATGATCATAGACTTCCTTCCATCCTGATTTCAAGATGACTTTTCCTTTAGCGATGAACGTTTCACTGCCCACCTTTGCGATGACCGTAGTTTGCTCATACTCAAATGGCGGCATAAGGACAGCAAGAAAACGCGTGACGACTAAATCATAGATTTTTGATTCCTTATCACTCAATTTACCCGGTAGAGGCGTTTGCTCTGTCGGGATAATGGCATGGTGATCGGTAACCTTGCTGTCATCCACGAATGATTTAGTAACTTTGATCGGGCTACGCAATATTCTCGATGCATATTGGGCATATGGTTTGATGCTGACTGCTTGTAGTCTTTCCTTCAGCGTGTCGACCAAATCCGATGTCAAGAAACGAGAATCCGTTCTAGGGTAGGTCAAGACTTTATGGCCTTCATATAAACGTTGCATGATGGATAGAGTCTCTTTCGCCGAATAACCGAATTTCTTATTGGCATCCCTTTGTAGCTCGGTTAAATCATATAGCTGTGGAGCAAAACTCTTCTTGTGGGCTTTTTTCACTTCCAACACTTCAGCGTTTTTGTTTTTTACATCAGCAAGTACTTTGTCTGCCTTTGCCTTTTCGAATGTGCGTATATCTTTCGAATGGACATCCTGCCAGACCAGGCGCAGTTTAGATTCAGCCGTAGCCGTAACGCCGTAGTATTTCTTAGGCTGGAATTGTTTAATTTCCTTTTCCTTTGCAGCAATCATCGCGAGTGTCGGCGTTTGTACACGGCCGCAAGATAACTGGGCATTATGCTTCGTTGTCAGTGCCCTTGTGGCATTCATGCCAACGATCCAATCTGCCTCAGCCCTTGCCACGGCAGAGGCGTATAGATTTTCGTACTCTTTGCCATCCTTCAGCTTATTAAATCCATCCTTAATTGCCTTGTCTGTAACGGAAGATATCCAGAGGCGCTTAATTGGTTTTTTAACATGTGCCTTTTCCAAAATCCAGCGTGCGACGAGCTCCCCTTCTCTCCCTGCATCAGTTGCGATGATGATATCGTTGACATCACTACGGTTCAATTGCGTTTTTACAGCTTGGAACTGCTTCCCGGATTGCTTGATCACTACTAGCTTCAGCGCTGGAGGCAGCATGGGAAGGTCATCGAGCCGCCATGTTTTATATTTATCGTCATACGTTTCCGGATCGGCATGGGTCACCAAATGACCGAGTGCCCAGGTGACGATATACTGACTGCCTTCCAAGTAGCCATTGCCTTTTTTTTCACAATTCAATACTTTTGCTATATCTCTCCCGACCGATGGTTTCTCGGCCAGTACGACTGTTTTACTCATAAAAAAACACCCTTTCCCTTTTAAACTGCTTCCTTCATTATCTCATATATCCTATGTCAGAGCGATAAAGTCCATGGGTACAAGCGGGATTCAGCTTGGTCAGGAACCAGTTGATGAACCCGTTCCCCATTAAACCCTGGCATTCAGGGTTTCGCTCTGTTAGCTGCGTACAATATGTAAATCACTAGATTAGATAGCAATCTAGTACAGATTTTAGTATGATGAAACGTAGAGGTTTTTTCAAATTAATTGGGAGGTTCAACATAAATGAGCTTACTTTCTATAGATAAATTGGCACACAGCTTTGGCGATCGGACATTATTCAAAGATGTTACTTTCCGCTTGATGGCTGGGGAGCACGTAGGCCTCGTCGGTGCTAACGGCGTAGGAAAATCAACGATGATGAATATCATTACTGGACAACTGATTCATGATGAAGGCCGGGTTGAATGGACTCCTGGTGTTGAATATGGCTATCTTGACCAACACACCGTCCTGACTAAAGGCAAGACGATACGCGATGCTTTAAGAGACGCATACTTACCATTATTCGAGCAGGAAAAGGCTTTGAATGAAGTGACCGAGAAAATGGGGTCAGCAACTCCAGAAGAACTCGAGGAACTTCTGGAACAAATGGGTGAAATCCAAGATAAACTCGAGGCTGGGGATTTTTATAATCTGGATATGAAAATCGAAGATGCAGCACGGGGCTTAGGGTTAGATGCCATTGGACTTGACCGTGACGTGTCTGCGCTGAGTGGTGGACAGCGGACAAAAGTATTGCTGGCGAAACTACTATTAGAACAACCTCAAGTACTACTGTTGGATGAGCCAACAAACTACTTGGATGTCGAGCATATCCGCTGGTTGAGCACCTACTTGAAGGAATATCCACACGCTTTCCTATTAATTTCCCATGATACCGAGTTCATGAATGGGGTCGTCGACGTCATCTTCCATCTTGAATTTTCGAAATTGACCCGTTACACGGCAACTTATGAAAAGTTCCTTGAACTTGCTGAACTCAATAAGAACCAACACATCAATGCGTATGAAAAGCAACGGGATTTCATTAAAAAACAGGAAGATTTCATCGCAAAAAATAAAGCCCGCTATTCAACTTCTGGTCGGGCAAAGAGCCGGGAAAAGCAATTGAATCGTATAGAACGAATCGACCGCCCGGAAACAGCAATGAAACCCACTTTCGACTTTAAGGAGTCACGCGCAAGCAGCCGCTATGTATTTGAAGGGGAAGATATCGTGATTGGCTATGACCGTCCGCTCCTTCCAAAACTATCAATGAACATTGAACGCGGAGAGAAAATTGCTATTGTAGGTTGTAACGGAGTAGGGAAATCTACGCTGTTAAAAACGATTCTCGGTAAAATCGAACCGTTAAGTGGGAAAAGATCTCTTGGAGATTTCCTCTTCCCTTCTTATTTTGAACAAGAGGTACAAGCTGGCAACACCACGCCAATTGATGAAGTATGGAATGCTTTCCCTCACCTTGACCAACCTCAAGTGCGGGCTATCCTCGCTAGGGTGGGCTTAAAAAATGAACACATCACTCGGCCTATGGCCCATTTAAGTGGTGGGGAACAATCCAAGGTTCGCTTATGTAAGTTGATGCTTACGGAAAGCAACTGGCTTCTGTTTGATGAACCGACGAACCATTTAGATGTTGTAGCCAAGGAAGAATTGAAACGCGCATTGAAAGAGTATAAAGGAACGGTCCTCTTGGTCTGCCATGAACCGGATTTTTACGAAGATTGGGTGACTAAAGTCTGGGACGTTGAAGAATGGTCGAACAATAATTAAATCAACCAAAAATAAGGGTGCCCTTTTACTATAAGGGCACCCTCTTTGCTATCACTATCCGTTCCTCATTCAGCTCCATGCATGTCGTTTATACGTTCGGCCACCAATGTATAAGTTTTAGGGATCCCGATATCATGGATTTTATGATTTGGCTCCTCTTCCAGGACTTTGATGACGAGACCAGATTGCCCGACAGCCGTTATGAGCTCACCTATCGTCCATTTTCTTTGGACCACTTTCGCTAATCCCTGTTTATCCTCTTGGGGCATATGTTTAGAGAAAGCCACCTCATTATTTTCGATGGCGGGGGCAAAGTAATTGCCTGTCACCTTATGCTTTTTACCGGTAGAGGTAATGAGCTTCGTCGAAATCGGATGGAATTCATGCAATATGAATCGTCCCCCTGGCTTCAACATTCCTTTAACCTTCTCGAGTAATGGCTGAAGATCTATGAGGTAATGCAGTACGCCGAGTTCCATCAGAACGAAGTCTTGATCGCCCAATACGTGTTCGGAAGGCAAAGATAACACATCAGAAACAACGTACTCAACGTCTACATCTGATGATACTGCCAGTTCTTTCGCAAAGGTCGCATTTTCCCGAGAAAAATCCACAACCTTGACTTCAGCTCCCAAAATAGCCATGGCGACCGCCTTAACGCCGTTCGATCCCATTAAATGAGTGACCTTTCGACCTGACATTTCTCCCATATATTTATAAAATGGATGCAATCTCCATTTTGGATTATGTTTAATCTTACCTGCCAATTCCTCCGGTTTTCCGTAACGGTTCACTAGAGCCAGATAATTATTCTGATTCCAGGCCTGTTCGTTTTCCGCCGTGAATCCCTGTTGTGCAGCAGAGAGATAAGCATGAATTTCTACACTATTTCTCTGCATTTCGG
This sequence comes from Peribacillus sp. NPDC097675, assembly GCF_050277655.1. NCBI lineage: Bacteria > Bacillati > Bacillota > Bacilli > Caryophanales > Bacillaceae > Peribacillus > Peribacillus sp. NPDC097675. The sequence goes on from NZ_JBNNSK010000012.1 coordinate 47,870, forward strand.
CATGATATAAGTAGCTATAAAGCGATTGGCACCAGAGTTCCGTTTCACCGACTAATATAGGTAGACGATAGGGATCCGTTTTGATCGTCATATTGAACAAACAACGAACCGTGATTTGCACCCCATCCTTTTCCAGCTGAAAAAAGGCTGTTTCGGGATTTTTTTGTGGCTGTGAAGGAGCATGGTCTCTAAAAAGGGCAACCGTTTCGTCAAAGACATCCCATTGCACATCGACCATTATGTTTAAGTAGTCCCTTATTTCCACACCTTGTATAAATAGAGCGGAGGGACCCATAAATTGATAGGGGATATTTCCACTTTCAAGTAATTCCCCTATCCATTTAATTGTATGTAAATATTTTGCGTTCATATGAACCTCCTAATCATTAAAGATAAGAACTAATCTTCCATGGCCAACCCTAAACCCTTTCGTGTGAGGGCTATCAGTTCATTGTCCTGCCGATCAATTCCATACACAAGCAGTCTGACGAGCATGTAAACCGCTCTATATTTAGCTAAGCTTTCCACTTTCGCTTCAATTTCTCCATAGATTTCAAAAAAGGCCTGTCTCGCCTCTTTTGGAAAGTAGCTGTACAGAAAGGAAAAATCAATAGCAGGATCTCCAATATGGACGTCTCCCCAGTCAATGACTCCCTCTAACACACCTTCCTCATCGAGCAAGACATTACGGACATGAATATCACCATGAACAAGGGTATTGCAATGCGGGGTGTACGATAAGTCTAAACCCTTCAAATAATCCGATATGGCATATGCCTGATCGGAAAAACCCAATGTCATCAATGTCGAGAGATGCTCATCTAAACTGCCCTGTCGAAAGGATACATCGAGTCTCCGCATTCCATCAGGCCGTACACCCAATTGTTTCGCCTTTTGTACAGGAAATCCGTGAAGCATTTTCAGAAAGTGGGCTAACCTTATTGCCGAGGAAATCTTACTATCCATTTCTTCTTCTACAGGTAAGTATCCCCTCACCATCTTATAGCCGGTAAAGGGATACGGATAATCAATACTTGGTTCACCAAAAAAGACCGGTTCAGGTATAGCTAGTGGAAGGTAGCCCGCCAGTGAAGGCAGAAGCATATTTTCCACTTGAATTAAGGTTACGGCAATGGGCCGGCGGGGAAATCTGAATACATACTCCTCATTCAATTGAATGACTGTATTGTCAAACCCTTCCCCGAATTGCCTCACCTTTTTCAAATCAATATCCGGAAATTGTTTCTTTATTAAGTGCTCTGCAAGTTCCAAGGAAACTGGATATTCTGCCAACCAAGGTTTATCCACTTTCACGTCCCCCCTTACCGGTTTCTGCTCCTGCTAGGGGGTCTACCTGAATCGCCCCTTCGGTTACCATTCGGACTATGGGTATTTCCCCTTCTAGACCCTTGGCTTCCTCCTTGTCGTTCACCTCGTGAATTTTCGCGACTGCGCCCACGAGTATCTTCCTTTTGCCCTCCACGCGGGTTCTCACGTTTAGGACCACGGCTTACATTGCCCTCACGTGGGTTCTCTAGACTCAGCTCGCGATTATCTGCCTGGTTAGCTGATCGGTGACTTCCTCGGTTCGGCCCTCTCGTATCGATTCTTTCTCTATGACGGCGGCCTCCTCCCGAACGTGGTCGACTTGATTCCCCTTCGGATGAGTCACGATCATGACGTTTCCGTTTGGTCTGTACTTCTCCCGGCTGGAACATCTTTACTCCTTCAATCTTTCTTCGTTCTATTTTCATTGAAATGCCTTTTTCAATATCATCCAACAACTGAAGATCTTTCGTAGCGATAAAAGTTACGGCTAGTCCATGCTCACCGGCCCTTCCTGTACGTCCTATCCTGTGAATGTAGCTTTCAGCATCTTCTGGAACATCGTAGTTAAAAACATGTGTCACGCCTTCTACATCCAGCCCTCGCGCTGCAACATCCGTAGCCACTAGATATTGGAGCTTCGCATCACGGAAGTTTTTCATGACTCGTTCTCGTTTTGCCTGCGAAAGGTCTCCATGAAGCTCATCCGAGTTGAAACCAGCTGCCTTTAAAGCATCGTTCAAAACAGAAACACGGCGCTTTGTTCGGCAAAAAACGATGGCCAGATAAGGCTGTTCTTCCTTAATGATGCTAATCAATGAGGATTGTTTGGCACGGTCCGTCGTTTCGATGACAAGTTGGCGGATTTGCTCAACCGTCACCTGCTCAGCTTTAACTGCAGCTGTTAACGGTTTATTCATATAGCGCTTCGCTAGCTGATGGACTTGTTCAGGCATCGTAGCTGAAAAGAGCAAGGTCTGTCTACTTTCTGGAAGTTGTCCCATGATTTCTTCCACTTCAGGTAAGAATCCAATATGAAGCATTTGGTCCGCTTCATCCAAAACAAGCGTTTCCGTTTGAGATAAATCAATAGTGCCCCTTCGCAAGTGATCTAATAATCGGCCTGGTGTGGCTACCACGACAGAGATGTTCCGTGTCAACTTTTTCATTTGCTGTTCCACATCTTGCCCACCATAGACAGCTAACACTTGCAGCTCCTCTATTTCATTGGCAAATTTTTTCAGTTCCGCTGTAATTTGTAACGCTAACTCTCTCGTAGGTGTGACGATTAAGGATTGGACATGGGAAGCTTTGGGATCGACCTTTTCTAATATAGGAAGTAAAAAAGCCAAGGTCTTGCCGGTTCCTGTCTGTGCTTTCGAAATGACGTCTCTACCTGCCATAATATCCGGGATTGATTTTTCCTGGATTGGTGTTGGAATGGTAATGCCATTTTGCTTCAATATCGTGTTAATCTCCGGGCTTATGCCCAGGTCTATGAAATTTGTCATGTATTGGCCTACTCTCTAAATTTGTCATTTATATTTATAAATCATCGCAAATATTCACATAGTATATTTACTAAGGTTAATTCCTTTACTTCAAGTTCCTTGTTAGTATATCATTATCTATTTTCGAGAGAAAATTTTTCATGGTATTGTACTTTATATGTTTTTCTAATATAATTTATAAGATTTTAAATTTCTGAACTAACTATACTATTCGAGCTACTCACTGAAAAAAAGTGGGCATCTCCTCCTTGTAAATGTCTGTACAAGGAGTTTTTGTATATAAAAAAAGGAGTGGCCGCATGTTTAAATTAAAAGAACGGAAAACGAATGTTAAGACAGAAGTCCTTGCGGGGCTTACAACCTTTTTAACATTAGCTTATATTATCGTTGTAAACCCCAAAATTCTATCTGATGCTGGTGTTCCCTTTGAACAAGCCTTTACAGCAACCATCATCGCTACCCTGATCGGTACTCTTTGCATGGCATTTTTAGCCAATTATCCAATTATCATTGCTCCTGCAATGGGGTTGAATGCTTATTTCGCGTATTCTGTCTTAGGCACTCATGATATCTCATACGCGGTCGCCTTTTCGGCAGTCTTTGTTACAGGGATTATCTTTGTCGTTCTATCGCTTACTTCTTTCCGGTCTAAACTGATCGAAGCCATTCCTAATAATCTGAAACACGCTATAAGTGCGGGGATTGGATTGTTTATCACCTTTATCGGGCTTCGTTTATCAGGGGTCGTCACTAGTCATGAATCCAACCTGGTCGCCCTTGGAAGCTTTAGAGACCCTAGTGTAGCACTTACATTAGTCGGTTTGGTAATAACCATCGTCTTGATGGTCCGTAAGGTTCAGGGTTCAATTTTCATTGGGATGATTATTACAGCTATCATCGCCCTCTTTACAGGACAGCTAAAAATTGATCATTTCATATCTATTCCGTCATTACCGGAAGGCATCATTGTTGCCAACCCGCTCACCTCTTTTGCAGATGTCATAAACTACGGATTATATGGAGTAGTATTCTCCATTCTACTCGTCATGTTATTCGACACTACAGGAGCCTTAATTGGGATTGTACGTCAAGCCGGATTATTGAAGGACGGGAAGTTAGAGAAAGCGGGCAGTGCTTTCTTTGCGGATTCTGTCGGTACAACAATAGGTGCCATGTTCGGTACAAGCCCAACCGCTGCTTCCGTTGAATCTTCTGCTGGTGTTGGATTAGGCGGGAAAACAGGGTTAACTGCTCTTGTTGTAGCCATCCTTTTCTTGATAACAGCCTTTTTCAGCCCACTTATCGGTGCTGTCTCAAACATTGCGGCAATCACTGCACCCAGCTTGATCATAGTCGGCAGCATGATGATCAAAAGCATCAATGAGATAGACTGGACTCATTTCGATGAATCCTTCCCAGCCTTTTTGGTCATTGTAACGATGCCGCTTACTTCAAGTATCGCCAATGGTATCGCACTAGGATTCATTTCTTATCCTATACTGAAAATTGCCAGAGGAAAGTTCCGGGATGTTCATCCATTGGTGTACATTTTCGCACTCCTTTTCCTTTACCAACTCATTTTCTTAGCATAAAAAAAGGAACCGTGAAATGTCACGGTTCCTTTTTCGTTTCTAACCTTTTTACAATAGACTTCAAAAAGAGGGTATCCGACAGTGTGTCGGATACCTCGTTTGTTTACTGGTTCATTTGATTGAGAAAATCACCAAGTAGGTCATCAAGATTTTCCTCTTCGGATTCCGATTGCTCGGCCTGTTCGGACGTACTTTCCGAACTCCAATCGAAGTCATCCAAATCCATTTCAGGCATCTCTCTCTGTACCTCTTCCACATTTTCTTCTACCAATTCAACCTGAGCCTTTACATAGACATCCTCATTGACCATATTACTGTTTAGTGAGGCTAACAATGCCGTGGCCCGCAATGGGTCGGATAAAAGGTTGTATAAAATCGTTCCAAGCATTGCTTCTGAGTGGGAATGCTTTAGCCAGTCACGCTGAGATTTACTAAGCTTGTTCGGCATGGGCAAGGCAATCATTTCCCGTTCCTGATGGGAGGATTGCCCAACGCCATCGAGAACATACTCAGCAATTTTACTGGAAAAATTCCTTCTTTCCGTTTCCTTTAATTTCTGCAGCTGTCTTAACGTATAATCTGATACATTTGAAGGGATACGAAAAGTGATGGCCTGTCCTCTTTTGATTTCAGAAGAAGCTGTTTTTTTCATTTTCTCACCTATTTAACTGAACCTGTACGTTGTTCTTTCTTTGTTTGTTGTGCATGTTGCTGCTCTTTTGAATTCCGTCGTTTAAAATCGGAAATCAGCTTATAATAAGCGTTGGCCATCATCCAAACGCTTTCTTTTTCATCTTCAAAAAAGTCGATATTATATCCATCAAAGTTTTGATTGAGTGTTTTCAAGTAATCTTTCAGTACAATTGATCCTCCACCAACGAAATAGCAAATCTCCGTCTGCGAATTTTTTTTCCAAACATTACGAAGATGACGGTATTGTTTTTTTGCCAGTTCCCCTAGAATCCGGTCGACAATATCATGTACACTTGTCCGGCTTCCGCGAACCATAATATGGTTACGGTCATTCTTCTTCGTGATAATCTCTACCACGTCACGTCTGCTATCCAGCTCCACACCATGCTTTTTCCTAATCTCTTCTCGTATCGACTCAAGGGCCTCAGCCACTCCAAGATTGAACCCTTGGGCTTTGTCATCATCCACTTTACGATTCTTGATGACCGCAATATCCGTTGAAAGTCCACCGATATCTTGAATAAGGATTCTTTTATCGATAAGTTCACGGTTAATAATATTCAAATCATTGTCCATAACCAGGTTGATGTATGCTGCGAATCCTTCCGGATAAACCTTGACTTCGTCAAATTTGATATTAACCTTCAGACCCTGGTACTTAGGTGTAATTAAAAATTCCACCTGGTGAACGGAGCCGACTAATTTAGACCGGTACCCAACATCTTTCCCTTCCTTTACTTCACGGAGCGGTAGGCCCGTCCCTAACGTATAATTGGCTTCAACAACATTATTAACCTTTTTAAACTGATCATTGCTCCCTAGTTTAGCAGCATCCAGTGCCAACGCTGCAAAAAGCATAATTAACGTTTGATCTTCTTCCGATTTACTGCTACCTAAATCTAATTCTGAAGGATTGTCACTTTTTGTCGCTAAATTACCGACACGATAAATGGCATTATTATCTTGTAGTGCCGGTGAATGGACCCTAATATGAATTCCATCCAGCGGATTATTCTCATCAAGTTCTTCTATTCCAATGACCGGACGGTCCTCAATATCCTTTGCGATAACATTTGGTATATATAGTTCTGACTCTAGTTTTCCAAAGATAGCTTTGATAGCATCGTTTCCAACATCTACTGCTGCGATTCTAGAACTCATCTTAAAAACATCCCCTTTTTTAATAAAAATGTAAGACTCTGTACTTTAATAACAATAGAAAAAAATACCAATTAAGTCAATGATACATTAGGTATACATTTTCCCGTACTATGTATTCTTTTTGTATACATAGGAATAAATATGTACACAACCTTATATATAGCCATGTATACGCATTTGTAAACATGTACACTTATTTGTTTACAAGTCATCTTATTTTGTTTACAAGTAAACATTTATGTATACATTGCCAAAATGTCTTTTTAAAATCATCCTTTCCTACCAAAAAAAGAATATTAATTAGAGAATAAGGGAATGGTAATAAACGGTAATTATTCTTGAACCTCTGGAGGTATATAAATGACTGATAATAATACACAACTCCCTCAGTACCCTGAACCCTTCTGGAGAAGCACATTGACGTTCCCTTCATTCCCCAAGGTCGAAACAGATATCAAAACCGATGTCTTAGTTGTAGGAGGAGGGATTACAGGCATAACTTCTGCTTATCTATTAGCCAAGCAAGGAGTTCAAGTCACACTCATTGAGGCTAGCGAAATTCTAAATGGGACAACAGGCCATACAACAGCCAAGATCACTGCCCAACATGGCCTGATTTATGACAAATTGATTACTGAACATGGTGAGGAAAAAGCAAAGTTATACTACGAAGCGAATAAAGAGGGCATGAACATTATCAAAAGTTTGATAGAGGAACACTCCATCGAATGTAACTTATCTACTCAGGATGCTTACGTGTACGCCAATACCGAAGAATACGTCAATAAAATTCAAAAGGAATTGAGAGCCTATCATAAGCTGGAGATACCCGGTGAGTATTCCGATAGTATCCCTTTCTCCATTCCATGCAAGGCTGCCATAATCATGAAGGATCAAGCTCAGTTCCATCCTTTAAAGTATTTAATGGCCCTCACCTCCCCCATTCTAGAAAATGGCGGAAAAATTTTCGAACATACAACAGCCTTGAAGATTGAAGATGGTGATAAACCAACCATTTTGACCGAAGACGGACATAAAATCACCTGTAACCATGTCATTGTAGCGTCTCATTTTCCTTTTAACGACGAAATGGGATTATATTTTGCCCGTGTACATGTAAAAAGATCATATGTGCTTGGCGTTAAGACGAAACAGGAATATCCAGGAGGCATGTTTTACAGCGCCGATACCCCCTCCCGATCGCTCCGCTATACGGAAAACGACGATGGAGAAAAGCTTATCCTTGTTGGTGGAGAAGGACATAAAACAGGGCAAGGCATAACCACAATAAAACATTATGAAGCGTTACAGGATTTTAGCTCTCACTATTTCGATGTGGAGGACATCCCTTACCGTTGGTCCGCTCAGGATATCGTGACGCCTGATGACCTCCCTTTTGTCGGACCATCTACTCCGAATCATCCCCGGGTGCTCATAGCAACGGGGTATGCAAAATGGGGCATGACCAATGGAACGATTGCCGCAAAGATTCTAACCGACCGAGTTCTGCAAAAGAAAAATCGATATACAGACTTGTACGATCCAGCCAGACTTGATGGAATTAAAAACATGGTGAAAGATAATGCTGATGTCGCCAAGCATATGATACAAGGCAAGCTTTCCATCCTTCATAAAAAACCAGAGGATATCGGAATTGATGAAGGAGCCATAGTCAAAGTGAACGGAGATAAAGCCGGGTGTTATCGAGATAAAGAGGGTCAGCTATTTATCGTGGACTCCACATGTACCCATATGGGGTGTGAGGTAGCATGGAATAGCGGGGACCGGACTTGGGATTGCCCATGTCATGGCTCACGTTTCTCCATTACGGGAGACGTAATAGAAGGTCCAGCTGTCGAGCCACTCAAAAAAATACGGTAAAAGATGAACATGTGGTGTTACCACCTATTATTCGACTAACACAACTGTTTTCCTTATACTGAAGGTACTGCATTTATCTTGCAAATACCTCTAAAAGGGATTGAACTAAAAATGAACGGTAAAAATCGCAAAGATATCACTCCAGGAACTTCTGTGGATATTGTACTAAAAGCAGATCAACGAAGTGGTAAACTAACAAGTGGCACAGTGAAGGATATTTTAACTAATTCAAGCAGCCATCCACATGGGATAAAAGTGAGGTTGACGGATGGACAGGTTGGTAGGGTCCAGGTCATTCACAAATAAAAAACACTCGGCTCAAACCGAGTGTTTTTTTGTATCCTTCCCTCTGTGAATATAAAAGAGAGCATGTTTTCCCTTGTAGCTTCGTACAATAGGGTGAACTCATTTCCAAAAAAGGTTGGTGTCATCATGAATCAGGAATTTAGCGCCCCCGATCGCAATAATCATCATAAGGCCCATGTTTTAAAGGTTTCCGGCTCTGAAACGCTTCAGACTGCACCTGACCAAGCCACCATTACCCTTGGTGTCATAACAGAAGATCAAGACCCCCAGAAGGCCCAACAAGCCAATTCTCAAAGCATCGCCCATCTCATAACCGGACTCCAATCCATCGGCATCTCCGAAGACCAGTTGAAAACGAGCGAATACAAGATTGACCCGCAATATGATTATATTGATGGAAAGGAATTTTTCAAGAATTATAAAGTTCATTATATTATCCAAATCCAGACCACTGAGATTGAAACGATTGGAAGCATAATCGACACGGCTGTCAGTCGTGGGGCCAATTCCATTTCCAGTATCCGCTTTTCCTTATCTTCTCCAGAGCTCTACTATAACCAAGCTCTTTCATTAGCTTTAAAAAATGCTTATGAAAAGGCACTTTCCATGGCGCGAACGATAGGAATCACCCTGAAACCCATTCCCATTCTGGTGGAGGAACTATCAGACACCACGCCTCCCACTCTCTACCAAACAAGTTCCTATACCAAATTGGCCGCTACACCCATCCAGCCTGGGGAATTAAACATTACGGCTACAGTTAGGGTGGAGTACACTTACTAATGACCCGGTTCCCAAAATGAAACCCTCTATCGGCGAATGTACTACGCTAAAAGAGGGTTCTGCTTTTTAAAAAACTACCGTTTTGTTTTCATGAACAAGAACACGGTCTTCCAAGTGCCATTTCACAGCATGAGCAAGTACTCTACGTTCCGCAGAACGACCAATTTTCTTCATCTCTTCTGCAGAGTCCCGGTGATCGACACGTTCAATGTCCTGCTCGATGATGGGACCTTCATCTAAATCATTTGTTACATAATGTGAGGTGGCCCCAATTAGCTTAACCCCACGGGCATAGGCACGTTCATATGGACGCGCTCCAATGAATGCAGGCAAGAATGAATGGTGGATGTTAATAATCCTATTGGGATGTGCTGCAACGAACTCAGGCGTCAGGATTTGCATATAACGAGCCAATACGATTAAATCGATCTTATAATCCTTCAACAGTTTAAGCTGTTGTGCTTCCACCTCTTTACGAATCTCCTTATTTGCCGGAATATAGTGAAAAGGAATGTTCATGGATTCGACGATTTCTCTAGTATCTTCGTGGTTACTGATAACGATTGCTATATCAGCTAATAGATTCCCACTTTGCCATTCCCATAACAGTTCAAGCAGGCAATGTGGTTCTTTAGAAACGAAAATTGCCGTCCTCTTTAAATCACTTACGTAATTAAACGTCCACTGCATGGAAAATGTTTCAGAAATTTCTTGAAATTCTTTTTCCATGTCCCCTGATTTAACCTTTAAACCTGGGCAATCAAATTCTATTCTAGTAAAAAATGTCCCTCCATCAGGATTCATGGAATACTGACTCAGTTCAACAATATTCGCTCCATATTCTTTAAGGAATGCCGTTACCGTTGCGACAATTCCTGGCTGGTCTGGACACTTTATTATTAACCGGCCTCTATCTTCATTCTTTTCACGATATGCCTGTAACTGATCTTGCACAAAGTTGTTCACCATTATCCCCACAGCCCTTCTTCTTTTTTGCTATATTATACTTTATTTCAATGGCAAAGTTAAAGTCAGTCCATGTAATGCAAAGTTCAAGACCTCTTAACTTACATAGTAAATGAGAATACATGACAAGAATCGGCCTGTTCACAGTCGATTTTTTTGTCATTTAGGACGTTATACCTGAAATAGAAGGTTATGACAGATGACAACTGGGTATAGAACACTTTATCAGTTCTTAAAGGGGGATTAGAAACAATCATGAAATTATCGGTAAAATTCATTCTTGCCTTATTGGTCATTCTTGGTCTCTTGTCTGGCTGCGCCGAGAAAGATCAGCTAGAAGATGGAAGTAAGCTGATTAATGAGGATCAATTCATCTTTGCTTCCTCAGGCGAATTCAAACCCTTCAGCTATGTTAACGATGACATGACTGTAACGGGTTTTGACGTAGAAGTGGGAAAGGCCATTGCCAAGGAACTAGGTCTTGAAGCAGTCCCTAAACGAATAAAATTCAAAGGAATCGTTGAGGGGGTTAAAACCGGACGTGCAGATGCCGCTGTTGCTAGTCATACAATTAATGATCAGCGTAGTAAGCATGTTGCCTTCTCCACCCCATATTACTACTCAGGTCCGCAAATCTTTGTTCGCCCCGATAGTGATATCAAGACAATTAAAGATTTAAAAGGAAAAGAAGTAGCCGCCTCAAAAGGCTCTACCTATGCGAATACCGCTGAAGAGTATACAACTAATGTAAAAACCTACGATAGTGACATAACTGCGCTGAAAGCATTGAGCGGGGGTCGTCATGATGCTGTCATAACTGATTTTGTCACTGGAAAAGAAGCTGTGAAAGAAGGATTTAAAATTGAAGGGAGACAGTTGATTGAACGTAGCGAACAGGCCATAGTATTGCCACAGGATAATCCTAAACTGCTAGCGCGGGTCAATGATGCCCTAGAAAACCTTCGTGAAGATGGAACACTTGCTAAGATCAGCAAAAAGTACTTTGGAGAAGATATAACAACCAAACCTGAATAAGATTGATAGAAAGGGAGTTGTCACATTGCCAAGTTTTTCACATTTTTTTGATACACTATTTAGTTCTTCGGATGTGTTCATCCGAGCCATGCTCCTAACGTTGGAGCTTACTGTTGTATCCATTTTAGTAGGGACCGTCATTGGATTACTTTTTGCACTCTTAAAAATTTCTAATATAAAAATTCTTGCCTGGATATCGGATGCTTATGTTTTCCTTGTCCGGGGTACGCCATTGATCGTCCAAATATTCATCCTTTACTTCGGTATAAGCAACATCTTCCTGCTTCCCGATTTCTGGGCAGCTTCTCTTGCGCTCGCCTTCCATAATGGGGCTTACATTTCCGAAATATTGCGCGGGACCATTCAATCCATCGACAAAGGACAGATGGAAGCCGGACGCTCGCTTGGGATGAGCAGGTCTCTTACTTTAAGAAGAATTATTTTACCACAAGCCTTCCGCCGGGCACTACCTCCGCTAGGTAACCAATTCATCATCGGCCTTAAGGATTCCTCATTAGCCGCATTCATCTCGATGAATGAGCTCTTTAACGTAGCCACGACGTTAGGTTCCAATAATTTTGATGAAATGACTTACCTTCTGATTGTAGCTGTTTATTACTTGATACTTGTGGCTCTCTTAACCATAGCCGTCAATGCATTTGAAAAGAAATTGTCCATAAGCGATCGATAGGGGGAATTGAAAATGGAACAAAAAGAAATGATACGCATAAGAAACTTGAATAAATCATACGGAGACCTACATGTCCTTAAGGATATTGACATGAAGGTTCTGGATAGCGATGTGGTCTGTCTGATAGGCCCTAGTGGTTCCGGTAAAAGTACATTGCTCCGTTGCCTCAATTATTTAGAAAAAAAGGACAGTGGACAGATTCTGATTGAGGGAACGGAAATTCAGCCCGGTAACCAAGATATTAATAAAATTCGAGAAAAAGTGGGCATGGTCTTTCAGCATTTTTACCTTTTCCCACATATGACTGTACTCGAGAATATCATAGAAGCGCCAACTCATGTTAAGAAAGTCCCCAAGTCTCAAGCCATCAAGGAAGCAAAAGAATTATTGGTTAAAGTGGGACTATCGGATAAAGCGGATGTGTATCCAAGCAAACTGTCCGGTGGACAGAAACAGCGTGTTGCCATCGCTCGGGCCCTAGCCATGAAACCTGACATCCTACTCTTTGATGAACCTACTTCCGCCCTCGACCCGGAACTCGTCGGTGAAGTGTTATCCACGATGAAGGAACTTGCCATCGAAGGAATGACTATGGTCGTCGTGACCCATGAGATGAGCTTTGCACGTGAAGTTGGCGATTGGATTGTCTTCATGCACAATGGGCGTGTCATTGAAAGTGGTCCACCAGCTGAATTTTTCACCAACCCAAAAGAAGAACGGACAAAGGAATTTTTACAAACAACGGTATTTTAACCATCCGAAGCAGTGCAGAAGGTTTCTGCATTGCTTCTTTTTCTTAACATGATACTAGTTATATAGATTTAGGAGCTACTTTCAAAGTTTCAGGGATATATTCTGCCCAGATGTACAAACTAAATACTAGATGAATTGTATAGAACATGTCCTTATCTCCCCTCTTCCGGCTCGATCATGGAAAAATGTCTGTATTTATGGTATATATACAGGTAAAATTAAAAGAAGTATATAAATGAAAGAGGTCGAATTCTGTTGGAACATAACTCTTCAAATTTTATTAAAAACATCATAAACGACGATTTAGAGTCCGGAAAACATGATCATATCATCACCCGCTTCCCTCCCGAGCCAAACGGCTACTTACATATCGGGCACGCAAAATCCATCATACTGAATTTTGGAGTAGCTGATGAATTCAATGGAAAAACGAACCTTCGTTTCGATGATACAAACCCATTGAAGGAAGATATTGAGTATGTCAATTCAATCAAAGAAGATGTCAAATGGCTTGGTTATGAGTGGGATAACCTTTTCTTCGCTTCCAATTATTTTGATGAAATGTACAAAAAGGCTGTATTGCTTATCACGAAAGGTCTAGCCTACGTTGATGACCTGAATGCAGACCAAATCCGTGAATACCGTGGAACGTTAACGGAACCTGGTAAAGACAGCCCTTACCGCAATAGAACGGTTGAGGAAAACCTTGAGCTATTCGAAAAGATGCGTAATGGCGAATTTGAGAACGGTATGAAAGTATTGCGGGCAAAAATTGATATGAGCTCACCAAACATTAACCTGCGGGACCCTGTTATTTACCGTATCTCCCATACGGAGCACCACAATACTGGAGATAAATGGTGCATATATCCGATGTATGCTTTTGCCCATCCAATTGAAGATGCCATCGAGGGCGTCACTCACTCTATTTGCACACTGGAATTCGAGGACCAACGTCCGCTTTATGATTGGATTGTTGACAATTGTGAAATGGAAAGTAAACCGCACCAATACGAATTTGGCCGTTTAAATCTAACAAATACGGTAATGAGTAAGCGTAAATTGAAACAGCTTGTCGATGAAAACTTTGTCGATGGCTGGGATGATCCACGCATGCCTACCATCTCCGGCTTACGGAGAAGAGGTTATACACCAGAGGCCATCCGTGCCTTCTGCCAAGAAATAGGTGTGGCAAAAACAAGTGGTGTTGTCGATTCACAAATGCTCGATCACTTTGTCCGTGAAGATTTAAAGCTTAAAGCTCCACGCACCATGGGTGTTCTAAAACCACTTAAAGTCATCATCACCAACTATCCAGAAGGTGAAGTTGAAATGCTGGAAGCTGAAATCAACCCTGAAGTTCCTGAGATGGGTACACGACAAATTCCTTTTTCACGTGAAATATATATCGAACAAGATGACTTCATGGAAAACCCACCGAAAAAGTATTTCCGCCTTTTCCCGGGTAATGAAGTGCGTTTAAAACACGCTTATTTCATTAAATGTGAAGAAGTTATAAAAGACGAAGATGGAAATGTCATTGAGCTTCACTGCACATACGATGTTGATACAAAAAGCGGATCTGGTTTCACTGGTCGTAAAGTGAAAGGTACTCTTCACTGGGTCGAAGCTACCCAAGCCGTTTCAGCTGAGTTCCGTAACTTCCAACCTCTTATCATGGATAATGAGGACGGCGAAGAAGAAGATAAATCATTTTTAGAGCGTGTGAACCCCGCTTCTATTGAGATTTTACACGGATTTGTCGAGCCTAACATGAAAGGCGTTAAGCCACAGGATAAATTCCAGTTTTTCAGACATGGCTATTATAATGTTGACCCGAAACTTACTTCATCCGAGCAAATTGTCTTCAATCAAATCGTCGGCTTGAAAAGTTCATTCAAATTATAAAGAACCATTTAAAAAGAACCAAATTCCATAATGGAATTTGGTTCTTTTTATTCAATTTTTTCCTTCTTTTCGTGTAGCTTAACCCCTTGCTTAATGAGTGCTTGCTTGAGGGTACTGTAAGTTCGAACGTTACTGAAATCCACATCGAGCTGAATGGATGTCTGTGCGACTTCGGGGCGTATGCCGGAAATCGTCGATTCAATGCCCAATAAATTCAAGGTGTTGATCAGTTGAAAAATTTGGTGGGCAACTATGTGGTCTAAAAATGAAACGCCAGATAAATCGATAAATAGATGAGAAACGTTTCGTTCAATACATTTAGAAGGAGTCAAATTCAAAATTTCCTTTGCCCTAATTGCATCGATTTCTCCTATTAAAGGTAAAACGGCTATAGCATCGACAATCGGGATTACTGGCGCACCGATTTCATTAATTATTTCCTGTTGAGCCGTTAACTTTTTTTCCGTCAATCTGTAATACTGTTCAGTAAACTCAATGTTTAATCGATCAAAAGCCGCATGAATCAGGTGACTCCACCGGATGATCATCTCTTTCGTTATTATCGGTTCCTCTTGTAGCATGTACTCCTCCATAAAGGACCAATAAATTACTCGTACTTTATTGATGGCATCTAACACTTCGTAAATGGGAGTTTCAGATTCAACCCTGCTTTTGGCAACAATCAATGCCCAACGCTCCATATTTTCCATGAATGTAGTTTGATCATCCAGTAAGGTGCTCGTTACCGTCTTTATGGTCAGCGTATTTTGTGTCCTTAGAAGCTCTTCCACTTCATCTTGGTTGTCTACCGAATAAATAGACCCATCCACCTTTTCACGTAAATCTAACCATCTTTCTGTAATCGTAGAAGAGTGATCCATAATATATTGATATAATAATCCATCGGAATGATTCATCCTGTATTCTCCTATCTCTAAACAACATCATTTTATTCGGAATAGCAATAATAGGTCTCCGTACCCTTCCTGTTCCATTTCATTTTTAGGAATGAACCGAAGTGCTGCCGAATTGATACAATAACGTGTTCCTTTTGGCGCCGGTCCATCCGTAAATACGTGGCCAAGATGGGAATCCCCTTCCCTGCTTCTTATCTCAGTCCGGGTAGACCGGTAACTTAAGTCAATTTTTTCATGGACGCTTGTGGCCATGATGGGCTTTGTGAAACTTGGCCACCCACAACCGCTATCATACTTATTCCTTGAACTGAATAAAGGCTCACCCGAAACAACATCCACATAAATGCCTTCTTCGAAGTGATCCCAATATTCATTATCAAATGGTGGCTCTGTCCCATTTTCCTGTGTAACAAAAAACTGACTATCAGTTAAGATTCCTTTAAGGTGAGTTCGATCTTTAGGCCAATTTTCTTTTAAGAAGCCTTCGCGACCAGAACCCTTGAAGTAAAGAGCATATCGAAATTGATTCTTTTTATGGAAGTCCTGATGATATTCTTCGGCTTCATAAAACTTCATTGCCGGGACAATGCTCGTTACAATCGTCTCATTGAATCGAACGCTCTCTCTTATCTCTTTTTTGGATTCCTCAGCTTCTTGTCTTTGACGTTCGTTATGATAAAAAATCACGGATCTATATTGACTACCCCTATCCGAAAATTGACCGCCATCATCAGTAGGATCGATTTGCTGCCAGAAAATTTGGAGTAGCTCTTTATATGAAATGACTCTTGGATCAAACACCATCTGAACAGCTTCTACATGATCGGTCTGCCCTGAAATCACTTGCTTGTATCTTGGATAGGTAGACGTCCCACCTGTATAACCGGAAGTCACCTTAATCATTCCATCCATTTCATCAAAGGGCGCCACCATACACCAGAAACACCCCCCTGCAAAGGTCGCTACCTCTCTTTCCATACCCGTCATACTTAGCATCCTCTCCGACTATTAATTCTGTTATATTATTACATATTTTAACTATAAAACCCTTCTATTCCTCCTGAAAATAAAAGAACTAATCCTTTTATTTCTTGTGCTTCAAAAAAAGACACTTAGGATTTACCCTAAGTGCCTTTTATAATCATTTATTATCAAGAAACGTCTTAAAGGATGACGCTGACAATGATGGCTGAAAGAATGCTGACAAGCGTCGCACCATAAAGTAACTTCAAACCAAATCGAGCCACTACGTTCCCTTGCTTTTCATTTAAACCTTTGACTGCACCTGCGATGATCCCGATTGATGAGAAGTTTGCAAATGATACCAAGAATACCGATACGATTCCCAAAGTCCTCTCGCTAAACCCTGAATCCGCTAAACTTAGCATGGCAACGAATTCATTTGTAACTAGTTTCGTAGCCATGATTCCACCTGCAGATACGATTTCCGACGCCGGAACACCCATGATGAATGCAAATGGTGCGAAGATATACCCTAATATTTCTTGGAAGCTGATTCCTAATATCATGTCGAATAAGCTGTTAATACCCGCAATCAATGCGACAAAACCTATTAACATGGCTGCAACAGTTATCGCCACTTTAAACCCATCCATGATATACTCTCCAAGCATTTCGAAGAAAGATTGCTTCTCAGCCCCTTCTTCAACAGCAAGGATATCCTCTTCCTCGGACACTGTATACGGGTTAATGATAGAAGCGATAATAAATCCGCCAAACATGTTAATAACGATAGCTGTCACTACGTACCTTGGTTCGACCATTGTCATGTAGGCCCCTACAATTGACATGGATACCGTAGACATGGCTGACGCACAAAGTGTATACATACGTGAAGGCGGTATGGCACCCAGTTGCTTTTTCAAAGTAATGAAGACCTCTGATTGACCAACGATAGCCGAAGCAACCGCATTATAAGATTCCAGTTTACCCATTCCGTTAATTTTGCTGATCAATAAACCAATCCACTTCATTATAAAAGGAAGAATCCTTAAGTACTGTAAGATTCCAATTAAGGCAGAGATAAACACGATTGGAAGAAGCACATTTAAAAAGAACGGTGACGCTCCTTCATTGACGATTCCGCCGAAGACGAATGTTACTCCTTCATTGGCCCATTTCAAGAGCGTTCCAAACGCGTCAGCAATGGCATTGATAATCACTAGGCCAAACTTCGTATTTAATAAGATATACGTCAAAATAAGCTGGATGATGATCATTATAATAATTGGTTTTATTTTGACTTTCTTACGGTCACTGCTCACTAATAAAGCAAGTCCAAAGACAACGATCAGCCCTAAAATAGCTATCAGAAATTTCATATGTGGCCTCCACTAAGGTGATTTTTAATGAATAAAAACTTTTAACTGGGTACCTAAAAATTAATTATGCAAGCGTTTTCTCTTTTTACCATAATTCCTTGTCCGTACCTCTTTAATTTTATATATTATACTAATATTTTTTGTTGTGCAATTAATATTTTCCTTTTTATTCATTATTTAATGTCTGTATCCTTTTTTTAAAAATCATTCCCTTGTTCTTGGCTCCATATTCACCCCTTACCATAAAGAGCTTTTTCTCATGGTTTTCCAAACATTTGCAATTATTATTTACCTATAATTACCATTAAATATTCCCCTGAATTTCGATTCACTTTCAACTCTATTATCTTTTCCGGCCAATTCCTGCATCCCTGCCGTATATCATAATGCCATTGATTGCTTGTTGGCCTTTGTTTATTTCCCTCCATAAATTAAAATCAAAAAGGCTCTAACTTTCTCTAAGTTAAAAAGGAAAGTTAAAGCCTTTTTCATTCAATCATTGATTTCTTTGATTTCTTGGGAATATTATGTCGAAACGTGTGCGTTTATTTTCCTCACTCGTCACTTTGATGGTCCCTTGGTGTGTTTGTACGATCCATTTAGCGATAGAGAGGCCAAGTCCAGAACCTTCATTCGAAGAGCGGGAATGCTCCACTTGATAAAACCGATCAAAAATTTTCGAGATTTCACCTTGTGGTATCCCCTTTCCATCGTCCTCTACGGAAAGAATGATGGATGATGCACTTTTGACGCATGCTATGGAAATATTCCCGCCTTCTTCCGTAAATTTCATTGCATTGTCCACTAATATCACCAGTAACTGATGAATTCTTTCTTTATCCCCCAAAAACACAACTTGTTCAGGAGCGGAGCAGATTATCGTTTTATTATGGAAAGAAGCTATATCGATATACTGTTCGACGATTTCACTAATCAAATCATCCAAGAAAAAGCTGGCTTTGTTGACCTCCATTTGGTTTGAATCCGTTCGAGTCAAAATTAAAAGGCTATTCACTAACTTTTTCAACCGCCGGACTTCTTTAGAAATAATCGAGATATCTTCAGCCTTTTCTTCTATTGTCGCGGAAGGTGCTTGAAATAACAGATCGGCTCTCGACTGAATGACAGCGAGTGGCGTCCTGATTTCATGTGAGGCATCGGAAACAAACTGTTGCTGTTGCTCCCACGATTTTTTTATCGGAATAAGTGCTCTCCCTGCTAAAAGGTACCCTGCCCCTATAGCCAATAGGCTTCCCATTCCTCCTCCCATAATCAATATGAGCAGTAAACGATTAAGCATGGCTTTTTCCGAGTCAACATTCCGTATGAATTGCCACGTCATTCTTCCGTACTCTGTATCGACCTGGGTGGAAATCGCCCGGTACGTAGCCCCTTCAACTGAAATTTCTTCAATCTCATCGAAAGTTTTCGGGAAGAATTCCGACTCATTGACCTTAAAGAAACTTCCTTCGTTCAATCGTGGCTCAATGATTGTTTCATTAGGACCCCAAACGATTACACTCGGGCCTGGTCCTAACTGGAATTCACCTTGAGGACGATTCCCTCCTGGCATACCTCCCATCCTTTGTTCACGTAATGAATCGTTAACTTCCCTGTAAATCTGGTTTTCTGTATAGTAATATATCGTTCTGCTTAATATCGCAATAAGAACAATGAAGACGATTGAATTTAAAAGAGTTAGTTGAAGCCTCGTTTTTTGAAACATACGATTCTCCCTTATGGTTGTTTTAACATGTAGCCAATTCCTCGGACAGTCTGGATATCCTTATGGTATTGAAAGGGTTCTAGTTTCTTTCTTATATGGTGCACAAAAACTTCAACGATGGCAATCGTCGTATCGGAGTCAAATCCCCAGACCCGGTCAAAAATCTGTTCACGGGTTAAAATCTTTCCTTTATTTTGAATCAGGTATTCGAGCAACTCAAATTGTTTCACCGTAAATTTTATCGGCTCACCGTCTATCAGAATATCCTTTTCCCTCTCCAATAACTCGATTCTTCGGTATTTCAACCCCTGCTTAAGCGATATAATTCCACTTCTGCGCAGAAGGGCCCTTATTCTCGCCTTCAGTTCGGCCGCTTGAAAGGGTTTGACCAGATAATCATCCCCTCCAAGTTCCAAGCCCTTTACACGATCCTCAAGCGAATCTTTTGCAGTCAAGAACAGGACACTCGTGTCAATTTTAGCCTCTCTCATTTGGCGGATGATCTCAAAACCATCCATACCCGGAAGCATTACGTCTAAAAGAATGATATCGTATATACTTTGCTGGGCTAAAAACAGCCCATCCTCCCCATTACTAGCGGTATCGACTTCATACTCATCCTCTAATATTTGCCTGATCGATTCTAATAGTGAAACATTGTCTTCTACCACTAATACCTTCATCAAAAGGCACCATCCCCACATTTTTCTTCTATATTCTGTAATCTTATCCTTTTTCATATATAAAATAAAGGCGATTACCCTTAGTCTACTTCTTTAAATATTCGTGTCTAAATGACTTCATATGGTCGCCTTATTGGCAGAAAACACACGAATGAAAACATCCTCATCCATAACCGTTTTTCAAACCTATCTGATTTCATTCATTAAATCATTATCTTGAAAAAAGCTTAACTTTTCCTTAATGATGGTTCTTGATTTTCACAATTCATAAACCAATTTTGATTTCTTTTTGTCGCTAAATACTATGTCGAATAAAAAATTAAGGTTTTTTAAAAATTAAATTTACAAAATATTCTAATAAATATATACTGAAAGTGTTATCGGATCTGATTGGTAAAAAATCTTAATTAATAAAGGGGGAACCACATTGCCATCAAACGAATCTGTGGCAAAAGACCAAAAAGAAAGCGCTTCCATTGATTACACCGAAATTGTCCAATCTCCATCATTTCAAGTGCTCCTTAGAAAAAAACGCAAATTTATCATTCCACTTTCCATCTTTTTCATGGTCTTTTATTTCTCATTACCTATTCTCACTTCCTATTCTACCGTGCTTAATTCATATGCATTCGGTGCTATCAGTTGGGCCTGGGTCCTAGCCTTTGCACAATTCATCATGACCTGGACCCTTTGCGTGCTTTATTCCAAAAAGGCTGCTACTTTCGATATACTCGTTGATAAGATAATAAATGAAGTGAAAGGAAGAGGGTGATAAAGGATGAATGTACTTGCATTTACACTATTTCTTCTTATAGTTGGTCTAACGTTGGTCATCACATTCTTTGCCTCACGCCGTACCAAAACGACTGCTGACTTCTATACGGCAGATAGTAGCCTGACTGGTTGGCAAAATGGCTGGGCTATAGCTGGGGATTATATGTCCGCCGCTTCATTTTTAGGAATTGCAGGGATGGTCGCACTCTCTGGATTCGATGGATTCTTCTATAGCATCGGTTTTCTAGTCGCTTACCTCGTCGTACTCTATGTTGTGGCCGAGCCACTTCGTAATCTTGGGAAATACACCCTAGCCGATATGATTGCTGCACGATTCAACGAGAAGAAGGTACGTGGCGTTGCAGCGTTGAATACAATCTCCATATCGACCTTTTATATGATTGCCCAACTCGTTGGTGCAGGCGCCCTCATAAAATTATTACTTGGAATCGATTATTTATACTCTGTTATCATTGTTGGAGTTTTAATGACGGTATACGTCGTCTTTGGTGGAATGACAGCAACCAGCTGGGTACAAATCGTCAAAGCTGTTTTGTTGATGGCCGGGACCTTCATCATCTCTATTATTGTTCTGGCAAAATTCGACTTCAGCGTGCTGGAAATGTTCAGGCAAATGAAAACAGCCACCCCTCTTGGCGGCGATTTCCTTAACCCTGGCAATAAGTTCAAAGATCCGTTGGACACCTTATCACTCAATCTGGCCCTTGTACTCGGAACGGCAGGTCTGCCTCATATCCTCATTCGATTCTTTACAGTGAAAGATGCCATCACCGCTCGAAAGTCCGTGTTATATGCAACGTGGATTATTGGGATTTTCTATATCATGACCATTTTCCTTGGCTTTGGGGCAGCAGCTTTCGTTGGATATGACAAAATCGTTGGCGCTAACGCGGCTGGCAATATGGCTGCTCCCTTACTCGCTGAAGCCATTGGCGGTGATTTCCTGTTCGCCTTTGTCTCAGCCGTTGCCTTTGCAACCATCTTAGCCGTTGTAGCCGGACTGGTTCTTTCCGCGGCCTCTGCTTTTGCCCATGATTTTTATGGTCATATCCTTCGCAAAGGAAAAGCCACTGATAAAGAGCAAGTCGTTGCGGCTCGTTGGGCGTCAATCGGTGTATCCATCCTTTCCATCATCCTGGCCCTATTTGCTCAAAACATGAATGTTGCTTTCCTTGTATCACTTGCTTTTGCCGTAGCGGCTAGTGCAAATCTGCCCATCATTCTCTTTACGGTTTTCTGGAAGCGGTTTAACACGGCTGGGGCAGTTACCGGCATGCTCGTTGGCCTGATTAGCTCCCTATTACTAGTATTCTTAAGCCCGAATGTCTGGTCTCCGGACGGGAATGCCATATTTGTTGGGAACCCCATCTTCCCGCTTGCAAATCCGGGAATCGTCTCCATCCCGATTGGATTTATCGCGGCAATCTTAGGTACCTTGCTCTCCAGTAAAAAAGCGGATGCAAAGAAATATGATGAAATATTGGTCAAAGCTAACACTGGGATGAAAGATTCCATTTAATCCATATAGAGAAAGAGGGGGATCATCTTCCCCCTCTTTCTCTATTGTAACGTTCCCGCTATTACTATATCTTGTTTAGCTTCTTTAATTTTCTTTTATTATATTTATTCACTAACTGATTCATAACCTCAGCAAAAATCAACCCCATCGCAATTGCTCCCGCTAGCATAAATGCTTTTGCAGCCAATTGGAATGCCATATTAAAATCGTTTTCCACAAAATGCTTCATCGCATCATAAGATAACCCACCAGGCACGAGCGGGATAATCCCAGATACATTAAAGATTGTGATCGGTGTTTTGTACCTCTTCGCAAAATATTGGCTTATAACCGCTACGAGGAATGCTGCTGCCAATGTTGCAGCAATGCTATTCACATCATTTTCTACCAGAAAATAATAGAGAAACCAGCCTACCATCCCTACAGTGCCACACTGTATCAGTGATTTTTTTGGTACATTGAAAATGATCCCAAAGGCGGCAGAGGCAATAAAACTAGTAATTAACTGTGCAATCATCCTTTTACCTCCCCTGCATCATAGGAAAACGAAGGCAACCGCTATCCCGGTACCGATGGCCAAAGCGGTCAACCCTGCGTCCGCCCCTTTGGACAGCCCCGAAACTAAGTGCCCCGCAATCAGATCCCTAGCTGCATTTGTAATTAACAACCCTGGCACGAGTGGCATCACGGCTCCGATAATAATCTTATCAAGCTGGCTGCCTAAGCCTAATTGGACAAATAACATCGCTATCATTCCCACCACTAACGAGGCGATAAACTCAGCAAAAAAACGAACTTCCAATAACCAATGCAAATAAAGCAGACAAGAAAACCCTAATCCTCCCGCTATACACGACCAGATGAAATCATTCCACTGTCCTTGGAACATGATTAAAAAACAACCGCTCGAAATGAATGCTGCTAAAATTTGGGCCACTACGGAATAGCCCATGCCCTCTTTTTCTATTTGCTTCAGACGGGAAAAGGCTTCCTGGGGGGTCATTTCCCGACTTGAAATGCTACGGGAAATGCTGTTCACTAGCGTTACTTTGTGTAAATCAGTAGACCTCTGGGAAACCCTGATTAACTTAGATGCAGGGTGTTCCCCGTCCAAGGAAAAGATAATCCCAGTTGGTGTTGAAAAGCTATGTGATTCATCACAACCGAAGGCAGCGGCTATCCTAACCATCGTATCTTCCACCCTAGATGTTTCCGCACCGTTTTGGAGCATAATTTTCCCTGCAAGCAAACATACATCTATAATTTCATTGGTATGAAACTGACTATTCATTGTATCCTCTCCATTACTTCCTATATAGGAAATGTCTGCTTCATCAGTAAAAACTAACCCATTTAAATTCATTCCATGATAGCCTAATTTTCGAAAAAAGGATAGGAAAACCCTTTCGAATGCGTCGACTATTCAAATGGATTGCTCCCTGGGATTTGTATTTCCCTTCACTCTTATAGCCATAAACAGCCGTACCCCTGAAGTTTATTTCAAAATATAATCATCCATTAACCGTTCTTAGCCTTTTCTTCTCACTAAAAAAGATGCAGTACAAGGACCGCATCTTTTGTTCTATCATCTAGTTAGGCTTTGTTCCCCTTTTAACAGGTTATTCACTTCTTCCAAGGTGGGGGTTCCTTCCCAATCTCCTTTGAACTGGGTAGCCAAGGCACCCAAAATATTAGCTCTTTGCAAAGCTTGCTTTAATGAAGCTTCAGAACCGAGGAAATTCCCACTATCAAGGACCGATGATAGGAAACCCGCTGCAAATGCATCACCAGCCCCCACCGTATCCACAACATGATCCACCTTGTACGGACTCACCTGGATGCTATGATTCTGTGAAAAGGCAATGGCTCCCCTTTCCCCAAGCTTTAATACAACCACATTGGCACCCATTTCAATGAACCGCTTCCCATACTCCTCTGTAGGGAGCTTACCTAATAAAAACTCGGCTTCATCCAGCCCAGGAAGGAAAATATCACAAAGCGGGATAAGGGAAAGGAGGACCCTTCTTGCTTGTTCCTCACCCCACAGCTTTCTTCGAAGATTGGGATCGAATGAGATGGTCATTCCTTTTTCCCGTGCCGAAGTCATTATCTGCCGAACCGTCTCTTCAGGTGATTCCCCAAGTGCAGGTGTAATGCCTGTCACATGCAGATGCTTGGCCCCTTGAAGCCACTCTTCTTGAATGTCCTCAGGATGCAACTTGCTCGCTGCCGAATCGTGACGGTAGTAGTAAACAGAAGGGTCGCCGTATCCTTTAAAATCCTTGAAATATATAGCAGTCGGTGCTTCTTTATCCCGAATTACTTGTGAGACATCCACCCCTTCCCCTGCCAATGTAGCAAGTACATAATCGCCATGTGGATCTTCTCCCACCCGGCTAATCCACCTTGCTTTTTTACCCAATCGGCTTAATACGATAGCAACGTTGGACTCTGCTCCACCCAATGACTTCATCATACTTGTTTCATACTGCAATGGCCGGTTCGTTAAAGACTGGAACAATACTAAACTCTCACCAACCGTCACGACATCCACGTTATTTGGTGACATGCACATCCACCTCTTCGGCCAATTGAACATATCGTCTGGCTATTTCAGTAATTTTCTTAAATTCGCCTTTTTTGATTAGGGCGTTGTCAACCAAATTGCCGCCTAGGCCTACTGCCGTTACGCCATATCTCAATACTTCCTGAATGTTTTCTTGATTGATGCCACCCGTGGCCACCATCGGAATGTGAGATAAAGGTGCCCGGACATCTTTTATATATTTCACACCCAATGATCCGGTGGGGAAAACCTTGACCGCTTCGGCGCCTAATTGGTGGGCGCGTACCATCTCGGATGGCGTCATGGTTCCAGGCCAAACTACAACCCCTTTTTCACGCCCATAGGCTAGTACAGCTTCATCTAGATTGGGAGAAATTATATATTCTGCTCCGGCATCCACTGCTTTTTCAGCCATCTTGACGTCCAAGACTGTTCCGGCGCCAATTCGAAGCTTATCTCCGAAGCTCTCCTTTAAATCTGTGATCATTTCGAGTGCGCCTTCTGTATTCAAAGTGATTTCAAGAAAGGATATCCCTCCTTCTACCAAAGCCCTGGCAGTCTCTCTTCCCATACCAACTGGAATACCCCGAATAATGGCGATGATCTTCGCTTCTGCTAAACTAGTTAAAAGTTCACTTCCCATAGTTAAAAACCTCCATATTTTAGGTGAATTAAAGGGTTACCCCCGTTTTGAAAATAGCAAGCTCCCTGAAATCATTTTTTTCATTATTTACACATTCGCCGTTAGCCACTTGAATGATATAGTCGATGAAGCTACGTAGTACAGCATCAGGTGATACATCATCCTCCAGCAAAGTACCTGCATTGAAGTCAATCCAATGAGGCTTATTTTCAAAAATCGCGGTATTGGTAGACACTTTCATGGTCGGTACGAATGTCCCAAACGGGGTTCCTCTTCCTGTAGTGAATAAAACCATTTGGCATCCGGCTGCTGCAAGGGCCGAGGAAGCAATTAAATCGTTACCCGGAGCACTTAATAGATTCAACCCTTTCTTATCCAACACTTCTCCATATTTCAGAACATCGACAACGGGCGATGAACCTGCTTTCTGTGTGCAACCCAGTGACTTATCCTCTAGCGTTGTAATCCCGCCGGCTTTATTTCCTGGGGAAGGGTTTTCATAGACTGGCTGTTCGAACTTCATGAAGTACTCTTTAAAATCATTGATTAATGCGACTGTCTTATGAAAGACCTCTTCATTTATGGTGCGCTCCATTAAGATGGTTTCCGCCCCGAACATCTCAGGAACTTCCGTTAGAACCGTCGTCCCTCCTTGGGCGATAAGGAAATCTGAAAATCTCCCCAACAAGGGATTAGCCGTAATACCCGAGAAGCCATCCGACCCGCCACATTTCAAGCCGATCTTCAATTCGGATAACGGTACATCTTCTCGCTTATCGTTCACCGCATACTCATGAATGTCCTTAACCAAGTTCACCCCAGCTTCTATTTCATCTGTGACATCTTGCGAGACAAGAAACTTAATTCGATTCTCATCTATATTGCTTAATCCCTTTTTGAACTCAGCCATTTCATTATTCTCGCATCCTAAGCCTAGGACCAGAACCCCACCTGCATTGGGATGATTCACAGCATTGAGGAGGATTTGCTTGGTATTCTCGTGATCATCCCCCAATTGGGAACAACCGTAATTGTGTTTAAAGACAAGTGTGCTATCAAATGGGGCTATATCTCCGACTTCTTTTTCAAATCTTTTAATGATTTTCTCCGCAATGCCGTTCACACAGCCAACCGTCGGTACGATCCAAAGCTCGTTTCTGATACCGACCGTGCCGTTTTCCCTCTTGTATCCTTTGAAGGTTAACTTCTCATTTTCAAAAGGGTTTTCGACAAGCTTCCGTCCATAACGATATTCCTGTGTGCCTGATAGATTCGTTTTAGTATTGTGTGTGTGAACCCACTCACCGGGCTCAACTGCCTGCACTACGTGTCCGATTGGGAAACCATATTTAATAACATCATCACCCGTTTGAAGAGCTTCTATGGCTACTTTATGTCCTCTTTCAACATCTTGTTTTATTACGATTTCAGCTCCTTTTACATTGAAGCGTTCATCTTTCGACAATTTTCTTAATGCGAGTGCGATATTATCTTGTTCGTGAATTTGTAAAATATCCTTCATCATGAAATGCCTCCTTATTTTACAGACTGTTCTTTCATCACTGTTTCAAGTGCGGATTCCATCCCCGATTGTTCAATTTGTTTTAAATATTCTGTCACTAAATCCGTCAATCCCGCCACTTGGTTTAAATCTCTTCCCCAAATTTCTTGGTTACCGAGCGTACTCTGTACAAGTTGTTCCACTTTCATCGTTTCATTGGCGACGGATTTCCAAGAATCCTCGAACCATTGCAGGACCATTGGGTCGTCTTCTAACGGGATGACCTCTTTTCCTCTTTTTCCTTTATAAAAACTCAGTAATGCGCTCAATGAAAAGACCATCCGATGTGGCAAGCAGGCTTTCTTCTCCACATAATCAAGGAGTGTTGGTAAATTCCTCGCCCTAAATTTAGATGTCGAATTTAAACTTATGCTCATTAGGTAATGCTTCATATAAGGATTTTTGAACCGGTTCAGTACATCTTCGGCAAATTCCTTCAACTCTTCCTCTGGCATCTCTAGTGTGGGTATGATTTCCTCCAAAATCAGCTTTTGAATGAAGGAACCGGTAGCCTCATCATTCACAGCATCTGCCACCGTATCCAAACCTGATAAATACGCAACAGGGGTCATCGCTGTGTGGGAACCATTTAGGATACGCACTTTTTGAATCCGGTAAGGTGTTAAATCATCGACAATGAAAGCATTTAACCCTGCTTTATCGATAGGAAATTCCTTTTTGATCCATTGTGGCCCCTCAATCACCCATTGATGATATTGTTCGCCCACCACCAGTAGCTCATCTCGATATCCCAATTCCTTTGTCATTTCGTCAATCGAATCTTTAGGAAAACCCGGAACAATACGATCTACCAAACTGTTACAGAAAGTATTGGCTTTATGAATCCACGTGACGAACTCATCTCCGAGATTCCATGTATTAGCGAATTGCAGAACGATCTCTTTCAGCCTTGCTCCATTTTCTTCAATTAATTCACAAGGTATGATTACACACCCTTTTCGAATATCTCCATTGAATGCTTCAAAGCGATGATACAGGAAGGCTGTCAATTTTCCAGGAAAACTCTTTTGCGGCCGGTCTTCCAATTTATCAGTCTCCTCAAAATAAATACCAGCTTCTGTTGTATTAGAAATAATGAAACGAAGCTGATCACTTCCTGCCAACTTTACATATTGATCATATTCATTACCTAAATGAATGCCTCTACTAATCGAATTGACGACCATATGTTCATTTACGGCAGCCCCGTCTTTCATCCCTTGCAGATATAGAGTGAATAAACCATCCTGTTCGTTTAACCGGGTAATTTTTTCCGATCCCCTAGGTTGGACTACTACCACGCTTCCATTAAAGTCCGTTTCTTTATTTAGTACGTCTATTTGCCAATCCACAAATGCCCGTAAGAAATTGCCTTCACCGAATTGGAGAACCTTTTCTGGGTAAATGGGATGTCCCCCGCTGATTTGCTTGTTTAATCTTTCCATCATTTGTCCCTCCTCATAATGCACACGTGAACATTTTTTAATAAAAAAATGAAAATATATGATTTGCCCATCTATTGGTATTAAATTAACAATAAACGGGCCTATTTATCAAGTCAATTCTTTCACGGAATTCCGTACCTTTAATTCCGTATTTACGAAAATCCGCTCCCCACGCTGTCCCGGTTTCTCGATTAACGATAGGAGGTGTATGGCACCTTTTACACTGATCTGCTCGATTGGTCTTTTAACTGTTGTCAATCTGGGAGTCGTATATTGAGCGAACCCTATATCATCGAATCCAATGATGGATACATCATCCGGCACCTTTAGGCCGGAAGCAAAAACAGCATTCATGGCACCTATGGCCATATCATCATTCGAACAAAATACAGCTGTCGGTGGCTTCTTATTATCAAGCAATCTTTCCATCGCTTTATACCCGCTGTGCATATCATAATTTCCTTGGACAACATAATCGCTTTGAATGGGAAGTTGATGATCAAGCATCGCCTTTACATATCCTTCCTTACGATTTTTCGTCGACTTGAATCCTTCTATCCCTTCAATGATTGCGATATCCCGGTGCCCGTTTTGAATCAGATGTTCTATCGCTTGGCAAGAACCCTCTGCATCATTGGATAAAATGTTAACTAGCTTCTTTTCGTCAATTTGTCTGTTCAATACGACAATCGGTATGTTCTTCTGTAGCACATGATAGATAAAGGCATTATCCACATCACTTTGGCTCATTAAAATGATGCCATCGAACCTACCACTGTTTATGGCCGAAAAATCCTCATAATCATCTATACCTCGTACAAAGAGGTTAAAGTCTTCATTGATGACACTGTTGACTCCCTTGATGGTGTCTGTAAAAAAGCTAGGTGATGTACCATTAGAAATGCTCGTAAAGAATAATCCTATTGTATTCGATTTTTTCAAGACTAGACTTTTTGCATTGTAATTGGGCGTATAATTTAGCTGAGAGGCAAGATCGATTATCTTTTTTCTTGTATCCTCTTTAATCAACGGACTATTATTTAAGGCCCGTGATACGGTTGTGTGAGACACATTAGCCAATTTAGCTATATCCTTTATCGTTACCATTCTACTCATCCTTTAGATCACAAAGTATACTTACCTAGTAGCATACCATGTTTATCTGGCATTGCCAGGCTGCAAATCCTCCATTAATGGATAACATGTAATCAATGGGAATATTCAGCCTGGTCATATTCATTACCTAAATAGGCCCTTCTCAGCATTTTCCTATTACCTTGTCTTAAGGTCTTGAATGATTTCTGCATGTTTATCGTCTGTTAACTTATACATGATGCCGATGACAAGCATGGCAATCGTTAAAGCTATCGCTGGATATAGAGTCAACAAACCCTTTATTCCAAGCAAAGTACCCGCTGTTTGTGCAACATTCGGTACATACCCAATCAAACTTAGTCCAAGACCAGACAGGAATCCAGCCAAGGATTGAGCAAGCTTTCTGGAAAAGTTGAATAAGGAATAGGTCGTAGCTTCTTTCCGTTCCCCAGAAACCCATTCCCCATAATCAATGATATCCGAGACCAGTGCCCAGGTAATTCCGTTTGGGATACTGATACCAATGAAGGCTATCGCAGATAGCATCGTAAATGAATAGATGTTTGTTGGTATAAGGAAATTGATTAAGTCAGCAACAATACAAATTCCGAACCCAATCATTGCCGTATGTTTCTTACCGAATTTTTTGACAAGTTTCGGCATCAGTATAACTCCTAGAAATGAAGAACCGATGATGACAAAACTCATATTCGCCACTAATGTTACATTTCCTAAATTATATTGTGCGAAATAAATCAGTAGTGCTGATTTGATATTATAAGCCGAGATCGAGAATATTGTCATGAGCACCAGTGTTAATAAGGGCTTATTTGTTGCAAAGGTCCTTATGATGGACATGAAGGAAAGTTTCTCTTTAGGTGCTTCTTTGACTACCACCCTTTCCTTTGTATTGCGGTAACAAATATAGAACCCAATGATTCCGACAATACACATGATTCCCATTACCACTGGGTATCCGACTTTGGGATTTTCAAATTTCACAATGATTGGCATCACGATGACACTCGTGATTAGTAATGCGCCCAAAGAGCCTATTTGCCTGTATGTAGCAAGTGATGTCCGGTCTTCTGCATCCTGTGTCATGGCCGCCCCTAGTGATCCATAAGGAATATTGGTGAAGGAATATGCGATTCCCCAGATCATATAGAGACCATATGCATAGACGAGTTTCCCTGTCGTTGACACTTCAGGCGAAATAAACAGAAGAACGGTAAAGATGGCTAATGCAAGACTTCCAATAAGTAAGTAAGGCCTGAATTTTCCCCGCTTCCCGATATTTTTTCGATAATCGATGGAAGAACCTACGATGGGATCCATAATGGCTGCAAATAACTTGCTTACTAAAAAAATGGTACCTGCCGCCGCTGCCGGGATACCAGCGACATCCGTAAGGAATTTAAGCAAGTAGAGCTGACCTAGGTCAAACATGAAACCGTTTCCAAAGTCACCGAATCCATAAGAAACTTTTTCTTTTAGAGTCAATTTTTCTATTTTTTCTTCCGTTTTCACCGCGACTTCTGGAGCAAGAACTGTGCTCATATGATCCTCCTAGCAATCTATAGTTTGTTCCGGAATGATATTTTGCTATACTTATACTGATAATTTTTTCTAAGGGGCTCTCCATTCTACTTTTGGTCAAGGACGAATAGAGAGCTCTTTTTTTATTCGTTGATTTTGAATCCAAAGTAATCCTTCGCGTTATTATAAGAAATCCCTTGTACGATACTCCCCAATAATTCCAAGTCATTTGGCACTTCTCCGTTTTCGACCCAATCCCCGATTAACTGGCATACAAGCCTTCTGAAGTACTCATGACGGGTATAAGAGAGAAAGCTTCTGGAATCCGTCAACATGCCAAGGAATCTGCTAAAGAGCCCTACATTTGCGAGCGCTTTCATCTGATCCAACATGCCATCTTTATTGTCATTGAACCACCATGCTGTTCCAAACTGGATTTTTCCAGGAGTCTTTCCATCTTGAAAACTATTAATGATGCTGGCGATGACATGGTTATCATTTGGATTTAACGAATAGAGAATCGTTTTTGGAAGGGCATCGTCTTTATCCATTGCATCCAATATCTGAACCAGCGGTTTTGCAATCCCATCATCGTTCATTGAATCGTAGCCCGTGTCGGGTCCCAACCGTTTAAACATTCTGGAATTATTATTACGAAGGGCATTAATATGGAATTGCATCGTCCAATCTAATTCGGCATAGATTCCACCGAGAAAATTCAAGGTATACGTCTTATATTTTTTTTCTTCTTCTACTGAAACTTGGTTGCCTTGCAGTCGTCTAGAGAAAATCTTAGCGACTTCTTCCTCAGTCGATTCTTCATACACGACAACATCCAATGCATGGTCCGCGACCCGGCCGCCTATTGCATGAAAAAAACGAACACGAGATTCTATAGCTGCAAGAAAACCTGCGTAGCTATCAATTTTCTGATTTGCCGCTAGCCCTAATTCCCCTACCCAATCCAGATAACCTGGACGATTAATTTCCAAGCCTTTATCTGGGCGAAAGCTAGGTAAAACGCTTACAGGAAAGTCCTGATCATCCCGTAATAACTGGTGATACTCTAATGAATCCACTGGATCATCGGTTGTACAGATCACCTGGACGTGGGATTTCATGATTAAATCTCTCGCGCCAAATCCCTCCCCATTTAGGAGTGAATTCACTTTTTCCCAAATGGCAGGTGCGTTTTTTTCATTCAAGAGATCATGAACTTCGAAAAAGCGCTGTAACTCAAGATGTGTCCAATTATACAAAGGGTTTCCAATGGTCATCGGGACCGTTTTCGCCCACGCTAAAAACTTGTCGTAGTCATTGGCATCACCCGTCACATAATCCTCCGAAATACCATTTGCCCTCATGGCCCGCCATTTATAATGGTCTCCGTATAACCAAGCTTCCGTGATATTTTTGAACGTTTTATTTTCATAAATCTCCTGAGGGCTTAAGTGACAGTGATAATCTATTATCGGCATATCTTTTGCGTAATTTTCATAGAGTTTGACCGCTGTATCGCTTGTCAGCAAAAAGTCTTCTCCCATAAAATCCTTCATCATTCCACACTTCCTTTTTTATTTGATGTATATCTAATCATTTTTAATGTTAGCGTTAACATTTTAAAATAAAAATACAAATAACTTACTTTGTTTGATAGAATTATATATGAATCGCTTTAATGTTAACGTTAACATTTTAATTAGTTTTATTTTACAGACTATTCTATATAATTACAATACTTATTATAGTTTACTATAAATATTGTCATAAAATATGTGTTGGGCAACTCATACTCAACTCGATTCCACTTGAATAATCTTTCTATTTTGATTATTCTTTTAACATGACTTCCTTTAATTTATTATTGTCAAACTACGCTCTAAAGCTGATAATTGAGCGTGTAATTATTGTTAGCCACATCCTGAAAGGAAGGAATATTCCATGAAAAGCTTCTTTAAAAACTATCGATCCTCTTTAATATTGCTGATGGCAATTATTATTGGCGGTATAGCTGGTCTTATATTTGGTGAGAAGACCTCCATCATCCAGCCGCTGGGGGACTTATTTCTAAATTTAATGTTTACTATTATCGTACCACTGGTGTTTTTCAGCATCTCCTCAGCCATCGCCAATATGAATGGGATGAACCGCCTAGGGAAAATCATGGGCAGCATCGTCTTTGTTTTCTTAGCAACAGCTGCTCTAGCTGCCGTTATTGGATTTATTGGGACAACGATTATCAATCCGCTGGAAGGCACGGATACAACTGCAATTAAAGAACTAATGCAAAATAGTGATTCGCAAGAGGCCGTAGAAGAGGTTTCATTACTTAGCCAACTCGTTCAAACGGTTACGGTATCCGACTTCCCGGAACTGTTCTCAAGAAGCAATATGCTTCAACTAATTGTCTTTTCCGTTTTAATTGGCCTTTCCACTGCACTGGTCGGTGAAAAAGCCAAACCGATTACCGTATTTTTATCAGCTGGTACGGCTGTCATGATGAAAGTCGTTAAAATTGTCATGTATTATGCACCGATTGGTCTAGGCGCTTACTTTGCTTCTATCATCGGTCAGCTTGGACCGCAAATTTTAGAAGGTTATGCACGTACTTTCGTACTTTATCTCATTTTGACTGTGATTTATTATTTTGGATTCTTCACTCTATATGCCTTTCTTGCTGGTGGTAAAGAAGGCATTAAACTATTTTGGAAAAATGCTTTTACACCTTCCATCACTGCAATCGCTACTTGTTCAAGTGCGGCTTCTATTCCAGTCAATTTGGAATACGTCAGAAAAATGGGAGTACCAAAGGATATTGCTGAAACAGTCATCCCGCTTGGAGCCAACACCCATAAAGACGGCTCTGTATTTGGCGGTGTCATGAAAATCGTCTTTCTCTTCTCTTTATTCGGTAAAGACATGACAAGTATTTCTAGCATTCTAAGCATCCTTGCCGTCGCCTTTTTAGTAGGAGCAGTTATGGGTGCCATCCCTGGTGGTGGAATGATTGGAGAAATGTTGATTCTAAGTGTTTTCGGATTTCCTATCGAAGTATTACCAATCATTGCTGTCATTTCAACTATCATCGATGCCCCAGCTACATTATTGAACTCTACTGGGAATACTGTGTGCGCCATGCTTGTCACACGGCTTGTCGAAGGTAAGAATTGGTTAAAACAGGCCTTTGTAAAAGAAGATTCTGCTATATAATTTTCACAAGAAATGGACTCCAGGACCCTTGGGGTCCTTTTTTTGTGGCTTTAATTAGATTATTCTCGGTCAATTTTCCAACCGAAAAGGATTTCCCCTTGTTTAAATCGAATTAAGAAAGAAGACGCGAGGAGGGATAGTATAGTGAAAAATTGGCTGCCAGCCGGAATTCTTATCATGGGTTTACTCTATATATTTTTCATACCTGAAGAACCATTAGCCATAAAGATTCTTTTCAAGATCATTCCGATGATATTAATTCTCTTTTATGCCTACACCAAGAATGCGGAACGAATGACTCGATACCAACAACTTGTTCTCTTTGGTCTATTCTTTTGCATGTTGGGTGACGGCTTATTGATTTGGTTCGTCATTGGTCTGAGTGCCTTTCTGATTGGACACATTTTTTATATAGTCGCTTTCTTGAATAATTGGAGCTTTTCATGGCTACGCATGTTTTCCATTATACCGATTGCCGCCTATTCCACTTGGATCGGACGTGAAATAGTTCTTTCCTTAGCCGACAAGGGTGAACATAGCCTGATTATTCCTGTCATTTGCTATATAACCGTCATCTCCATCATGGGGTGGGCAGCATTCATGACCGGAAATGCTGCAGCTATTATCGGTGGTTTACTTTTTGTCCTTTCAGATTCCATTTTGTCCTGGAATAAATTCGTCGGGGAGATTACCTATGCTGGACCCTTGATCATGCTCACCTACTACACTGCTCAGTTCTTCATCGCTTCAAGTATTCGTCGAAATTATGCTTACCCTTCATTGATAAACAGGAAGTATAACGAGCCGACTATATACGACTGATTTTTTTCCGGTCGCTACCTAAGAAAAAGGCATGCACAGCCGAATCTCGGACTGTTGCATACCTTCTTTGTTTTTACCCTTTAATTTTCTTAATAAATACCACTTTTAAATAATTGCCTTCTTTAAAATCCGAAGTGGTTCTGAAATCGGCTGGCAGTGTAAACTCTTCCAGGAGTTCATATTTTCCATCCATTTCTCTGAATGCCACCTCAATGAAACTTTTGAATTTTTTCATATCAAAAGTACTGCAGTTCGTTGAGGCGATGATCACTCCATTGTCCTCTGTGATGGCAATGGCATCCTTCAATAAGTTGGTATAGTCTTTGCCTGCACTGAAAGTAAACTTCTTTGACTTGGCAAAACTCGGTGGATCCAGGATGACCATATCAAATTTCAAGGCTTTCTTCACTGCGTATTTAAAATAATTAAATACGTCCATTACGACAATGTTCTGCGCTTCAGTATCGATTCCATTCACGCTAAATTGTTCAACCGTTTTAGGAAGGCTTCGGTTTGCCAAGTCCACACTGGTCGTTTTAACGGCACCGCCTAAAGCTGCAAAAACGGAAAAAGCACCGGTGTAAGAGAACATATTCAAGACAGTTTTCCCTTTGGCATATTTATCTCTGATTGTCCTCCTGACATCACGTTGATCAAGGAAAACCCCGACCATCGCCCCGTCATTCAGATAAACGGCAAACTGAACACCATTCTCCTTGACGATAAGGGGAAACTCTGGTTGCACGCCCAGGACAAAGTCATCTTCCTCCACGTATTGTCCCTTCGTATCAAAACGCTTCTTCTGGTAGATTGATTTGACTGTGACTGTATTCTGCAAGGCCTGGATAATATAATCTTTATACGAATAGATTCCCATGCTGTACCAGTTGATGACATAGTTGCCCTCATAATGGTCAATGATAATCCCGCCTATTCCATCTCCTTCACCATTGAAGAACCGGAAAGCCGTCGTTTCCGTATCCTTGAAGAAAGGCTTCCGGTAGTCATACGCAGCCTGGATTTTCTTATTGAAAAACTCCTGGTCAATGTTTTCACTCTCTTTTTGCGTTAATACCCATCCATAGCCTTTATTCTGTTTTCCATAATACCCTTTGGCAAGAAAACGGTTGTTTTCGTCTACCAACCGCATCAGGCAGCCTTCTTCTTGAAGGTCATTGAGGTTACCTATCGCCTCCTTGGCAATCAAAGGATAACCTTTGGCGATTTTACTCACGAATTTAGTTTTTACTTTTACATCTATTTCTCTTATCAAATATATCATCCTATCTTTGGTATTGCTTTCCTCCCCATTTTACCCTAATCTCCACATAAATAAAAACCAGCCTGGCCTTTGACCAAGCTGGTTTCTTACATTCTATTGATTCAGGAAACTTTCAAATGAAGGTCTCCGGCATGTACTTTCCCCATCATTTTCATGACCCGGTGCAAAACGATTGTAATCATGGCTGGCAGCACCATACCAACTGCCACATAAATAAGGAACATATACAATCCCTGACCCGTAAGGACGGCAATTGGAGCAATTAAGGAGCTCAGGCCCATCCCTCCAAGTTCATAAGGCACTTGAAATTCGAAAAGCATTGTAGCAATTGGAGCACAGATTACTGCTGCCACGAATGGCGGAATGATGTATATTGGATTCTTTATTAAATTAGGAAACTGAACCTTTGGTGTCACAATCATCTGGGCGAAAAGTCCACCCATATCATTATCTTTATAAGACATGACTGTAAAACCAACAAACTGAACGGTACAACCAATTAAAGCTGCTGCACTAGAGACAGGATCTAACTGAAGTGCAATCGCTAAAGCAGCAGAAGAAGCAGGTGTCATCAATAAAATGCTGAAGACTAACGCTATGACCATGGAGCCAAGTAAAGGAGAACCGGAAACGGCTGCGGTTATGTGGGCACTTAACCAGGTCAATAATGGTGTTGTAACGAGAGCTAGTCCATAACCGGCAACCCCTCCGACAAGCACAGCAGCCAATGGGATGGCCATGATGTCCAACTTGGTTTTCCCTATCAACCGTTTCCCAACATACGTTGCAACCAACGCAGCCAGAACAGCACTGATTGGTTGCCCTGTGGCAATCGTGAAGGTCCCCTCTGCTGTTCGGTTAATGGCAGCACCCCCGACAGTACTAGAAGCCATTGCACTAAAGATGACTAAGGAGTTACCTCCAAGCTGATAGGCTATTCCCGCTCCTAAGGCAGGTGCCAGCAAGACCTTAGTAGCCCCACCGATTGCAAGGAAGACTTCCCACCCTAAATAGCCTCCTATTGACTCAAATAATAAACCGATTCCTAACGTTACTAATACCGCATTCGCAATTCCTGATGAAGCCTTATACATACGTTCTGTGATGTATTCTTTTCTGCCCATTGATTTCCACTCCTGTATATTTTATCTGAATATTCTAATATTAAATGTTAAATAAAAAGGTGATCTGCCATCTCTTATTAAAGATAAGAAGATAATTACTTATCTCCTCCTACTTAATGCCTGTTGGTATAGTAACACGAATATTCTGATAATGTAAATATAATTTTTATTCTAATAAAATAAAAACGCTTACATAAAAGGCGTTATCCTTATAGGAGTGGCTCTTTTTCACTGAATATTATTATTCTAATATTAATTGGTAGAATCTCCAAAGAAACTGAAATTCCCCCTCAAAAAAAAAGAGAATCCACTTAAACTGGAATCTCCTTTTGTAGCACTTAACCTATTCTTGTACCTGCTCTTGAAAGCCTTCTAATGTCGCAAAAGTTTCTCTAAGGAATTTATAAAATAATTTTTCTGTTGGCATTAATTCTCTTTCAGTAGGAATGATAACACCGACACCCCGAGTTACGGATGGTTCCTCTAGAGGCAACATGACAGTGCACCTGGGTAAACTATCAATTAAGGAGATCTCTGGTATAAGAGTGACACCAAGCCCTGCAGCTACCAATCCTTTAATAGCATCGGTATCTTTTCCTTCGAAAGCAACTTCTGGATCAAATCCGTTCAGCTTGCACGCTTTCATGACCAGATCGCGTAGAATATACCCTTTAGGGTAGACAATGAACGGATTTCCCTGTAATTCATTTAACTTTATGGATTTCTTCTTCGCCAAGGGATGGTTTTCCGATAAAAGAGCGACCAGCTGCTCAATGAATAACGTTTCTCCTTTTATCTTCTTTTCACTTGGCGGCAGCGGACCAATCAAGGCCATATTGATGTTTCCTTTTATTACGGAATCAATCAAGTAGCGATAGGAGCCTTGCTTTAATGTAAATTTAGCTTCAGGGTATACTTCCCTGAATTCGGAAATGACCTTTGGCAATATATAGGAAGCTAAACTACTGGGAAAGCCGATTCGAATCGTTCCCTTTTCCGGATCCAGGCTCTCAGCCATTTCCCGTTTTGCCCGTTCGATCATGTCGAATGCTTGTTGCATATGTATTAAAAATGTATTTCCTATAGGAGTCAGTTTAATTTTCCGTCCTTCACGGATAAATAACTGGACACCGAGCTCTTCTTCTAAGTTATATATTTGACGACTAACTGCAGATTGGGCTACATGCAACGCCACGGCCGCTTCTGTCATATGTTCTCGCTGTGCCACTTCAATGAAATATTCGATTTGTCTTAGTTCCAATGTTTGTTCCTTCTTTCATATCAAAACAGCATGTAATTTATCTAATATTCAGATTGTTTTCCTAGAATATAAATTATATCATGAAACTATCACATAAGAACCCATCGATAATCCTACTTACAATTCCTTACTAAATTACAAAAAAAGGGAGATAAAAGAAATGACGACTACCCAAGAGATCCAGAATGATGAACTGCAATTAGCCAGAGAATTCGTAAGCGAAGTATATGCAAAAGTAAAGGAGCGCAACCCTCACGAAAGTGAATTTCAACAAGCTGTAAAAGAAATCTTTCTATCATTGGTTCCGGTATTTGCGAAGCATCCCGAATATATGAAAAATGGAATACTGGAAAGAATCGTTGAGCCAGAAAGAATGATCACCTTCCGTGTTCCTTGGGTTGATGACCTTGGCAATGTACATGTGAACCGTGGTTTTCGCGTGCAATTCAACAACGCAATCGGACCCTACAAAGGTGGTCTGCGTTTCCATCCGACGGTAAATGCCAGCATCATCAAGTTTCTTGGATTCGAACAGATCTTTAAGAACTCTCTTACGGGACAACCTATCGGTGGAGGAAAAGGCGGAGCCGATTTCAATCCAAAAGGTAAATCCGACGCTGAAATTATGCGTTTCTGCCAAAGCTTCATGTCAGAACTGGGATTACATATCGGGCCAGATACAGATGTACCGGCCGGGGACATTGGTGTGGGTGCCAGAGAAATCGGGTATCTGTTCGGTCAATACAAAAAAATGCAGGGAAGCTATCATGCAGGCGTTTTAACTGGTAAAGGCATTAGTTATGGCGGAAGTCTAGCCCGTACGGAGGCGACCGGCTATGGAACGGTTTACTTCGTTGAAGAAATGCTAAAAGACAAAGGATTACAATTCAATGGCAGTACTGTCGTCGTATCGGGATCCGGTAACGTTTCCATCTATGCAATTGAAAAAGCGACACAGTTAGGTGCCAGGGTGGTCGCTTGCAGTGATTCCAATGGATACATATATGATAGAAATGGCCTGAACCTTGATACAATCAAACGTCTAAAAGAAGTGGAACGGAAACGTCTTTGTGAGTATGTTGATGTACATCCTGAAGCCGAATACAATGAAGGCAGTTACGGAATTTGGTCTATCCCATGCGACATTGCCCTTCCTTGTGCGACACAGAATGAAATTGATGAAGATGCAGCCAAACTGCTAATCAAAAATCATGTAAAAGCAGTCGGTGAAGGAGCTAATATGCCTTCTACCCTTGAAGCGATTGAATTATTCCTTAACCATGGTGTTCTCTTTGGACCGGCCAAGGCTGCCAATGCAGGTGGAGTGGCTGTTTCCGCCCTTGAAATGGCGCAAAACAGTGCTAGAATGCCTTGGACGTTTGAAGAAGTCGATGACAAATTGCATGCTATCATGAAAAACATTTACAAGAATAGCGTGGAAGCAGCTGAAGCCTATGGTGTTCCAGGCAACTTAGTTGCCGGAGCCAATATCGCAGGATTCCTTAAAGTAGCAGACGCAATGATGACTCAAGGAATACTTTAATAAATACTTAAAAGAAGGAGGCATCCCTTTTGGACGCCTATTCTTTTATTTCTGCAATCTGAAATATGAAACGGGTGCCGGTAAAATTCCGGCACCCGTTTTCATACACACTTTTATTTCTTAGTTACTAGCTTCAATGGGACAGAAATAGTATCATCCACTTTTTCACCTTTCAGGACTTTTTCAGCGGCATGAATCGCTTCTTCACCGATAAGGACCGGCTGTTGGGCAACCGTTGCTTGTAGTTCACCATTTTCAACCGCTTTTAATGCATCCTCATTTCCATCAAAGCCAACAACAATGACGTCTTTTCCAGCAGCTTTAATGGCCTCCACTGCTCCTAATGCCATTTCATCATTATGAGCAAATACCGCTTGTATGTCTTTTTTCCCTTGTAGGATGTTTTCCATAACGTTAAGGCCTTTTGTACGGTCAAATTCAGCCGTTTGGCTTGTCAGAACATCTAATTGCTTATCTGCGATGTTATGGAAGCCTTTCCCCCGTTCACGCGTTGCAGAAGCACCAGATACTCCTTCTAATTCTACAACTTTTGCCTTTTCTCCAAGTTGTTTAACAAGATATTCAGCCGCTGTCTCTCCTCCTGCTACGTTATCTGAAGCAATGAATGTTTCAATGTCGCCTTCTTCGGAAGAGCGGTCAATTGTTATAACAGGAATGCCAGCTTCATTAGCTGATTGAACAGCAGATGAAATTGCTGCTGAATCGGTGGGATTAATCAAAAGAACATCCACATTTTGAAGAATCAAATCTTCAATCCCGCTAATTTGCTTGGCTGTATCGTCTTGAGCATCGACCACTGATACTTTCATGCCCTTTGCTTTCGCTTCTTTCTCGATTCCATCTTTTAACGAAACGAAGAAAGGATTATTTAACGTAGAAATGCTGACTCCAACCTTCACATCTTTCATGGACTCTTTTACTTCTTTTTCATTATTACTGAACCTCGATTCCATTGAACATGCCGATAACACCACTAAAGTCATAATCAGGATTAACGAAAGGATTTTCTTCATATTGATACACCTCTACTTATGATTTTTTACGGTCAAGTAAAACCGCAACCAATATTACTGCACCTTTTACCACTTGCTGATAGAAAGAAGATACACCAAGTAAGTTCATTCCGTTGTTCAATGTTCCGATAATCAAGACACCGACTAGTGTGCCGAACATTCGTCCCTTACCTCCTGAAAGGCTTGTCCCGCCTAATACAACGGCAGCAATAGCATCCATTTCGTAGGATTGACCGGCAGTTGGCTGTGCTGAATTCAGGCGAGATGTTAATATAGCCCCCGCAAGAGCTGCCATTGTACCGGCAAGCCCATAAATGGCTACCTTGACACGATCCACTTTAATTCCGGATATAAGGGAAGCCTTTTCATTTCCACCTATTGCATATGTCTTACGTCCAAATGATGTTTTATGAAGCAAGATCCAAAGAATGATGAAAGCGATGACCA
Source organism: Peribacillus sp. NPDC097675 (assembly GCF_050277655.1). Lineage (NCBI taxonomy): Bacteria > Bacillati > Bacillota > Bacilli > Caryophanales > Bacillaceae > Peribacillus > Peribacillus sp. NPDC097675. The sequence goes on from NZ_JBNNSK010000012.1 coordinate 90,030, forward strand.
TCACAACGGCCGGAACAGGAATTCCAAGGAAATATCCCCTGCCGAACAGTTGGAACATCAAGGAGTCACCAATACCGGTAATCGGTTTTCCATCTGTATACACGAGCGTTAATCCACGGAAAATGGTCATCGTTGCCAATGTGACAATAAATGGGGCCATTTTTCCTTTTGAGATAAGAATTCCATTAATTACACCCATTAGAGTACCTAATAGAACGCCTACTAATATGGCCAAAATAGGGTCCAAACCTGAGACCATCATCCCTGCCATAAGCGCACTAGACAGAGCCAGAATGGAGCCGACAGACAAATCAATTCCGCCTGTCAAAATGATAAAGGTCATTCCAAATGCAATCAGTGCATTAATGGAGGTTTGACGTAATAAATTCAAGATGTTATTCGGTTCCATGAATGATGGATTTAAAACGGTTATTACGATAAATAAAAGAATCAAAGCAAGTAGCGGGCCAAATTTCTGCCAGATTCCAGTTTTCCCTGCAGCCTCAAGTTTCATCCTAGTTTCCTCCTGTTGCCAATGCCATAATTTTTTCTTGTGTCGCTTCCTTCTTAAGCAGTTCCCCAGCAATTTTACCTTCGTGCACTACAAGTACTCTATCGCTCATTCCCACAATTTCAGGAAGCTCTGACGAAACCATAATAATGGCGATTCCCCGTTCTGTTAATTCATTCATCAATTCATATATTTCACGCTTCGCTCCAACATCGATTCCCCTTGTCGGCTCATCCATGATCAACACTTTAGGAGAAGTTCCAATCCATTTGGCAATGACCACTTTTTGTTGATTTCCTCCAGACAAGTTGCCAATGATGGATTCTGTGGAGGAGGTCTTTACGTGAAGACGCTTCACCATCATCTCTGCAAATTTTTTCTCATCACCTGTCTTTACGATGCCATTAGGGGCAAAGCTCTTTAGGTTTGGAAGACCGATATTTTCACGGATAGAAAAGTCCAGGATCAATCCTTCTTCTTTACGGTTTTCCGTGATGAAGGCTAAACCATGCCCCACTGCATCCGTTGGTTTCCGTATGGATACCTTTTTACCTTCTACTTCAATCTCTCCACTACCTATTTGATCGACTCCGAAAATGCCCCTCATGATTTCCGTTCTTCCAGCCCCCATTAAACCGGCTACACCTACAATTTCGCCCTGATGGACAGCAAAATGAACATCTTCATATAGACCCTTTTTCGTGAGTGCTTTGACTTCAAGTACTACTTCTCCGGGATTAGCTTCACGATGAGGAAAACGGTCCTCCAGCTCCCTGCCAACCATTTTTTGGACCACTTCGTCAAAGTTTGTATCGATGATTCTTTTTGTATCTACTGTTTTACCGTCACGCATGACTGTGATTCGGTCACAAATAGCAAAGATTTCTTCCATCCGATGAGATATATACACAAGAGATACGCCCTTTTTTATAAGTCCCTTCATCACTTCAAACAACTTCTCTATCTCCCGGTCGGTCAGGGCGGCAGTCGGTTCATCCATGATGATGACCTCAGCGTCCGTCATCAGCGCTTTAGCGATCTCAATCATCTGCTGTTCGCCAACCGAACAAAGACCGGCTTCCTTATCAAAAGGAAGTGAAATATTAAGCGTCTTGAAAATGTCAGTGGCTCTTGCTTTCATCTGTTTAGACTTCAAGACACCGAAAGCATTGACCATTTCCTTACCGATGAATAGATTTTCTAGCACCGTCATCTCCGGCCATATATTCAATTCTTGTCGGATAAAGGCCAACCCAGCTTTCTCAGCTTCCTTTGAGTCCTTGAAGGATATCTCTTTGCCATTGATCTTGATTGTGCCCTGGTCGTGTTTATGAAGCCCGGTCAAAATATTCATCAAAGTCGATTTTCCAGCTCCATTTTCCCCCATGAGCGCATGGACTTCCCCTGCCTCTAGAGAAAATTCAACGCCTTCCAATACCTTGTTCTGACCAAATGCCTTATAGATATTACTCATTTCAATATGCATACTTTTCACCTCATTTCGTTAAAAGAATACGCCTGATTGCAAAATGCAATTGGAATATGGCGTCGTTTCTCCGGTACGGATGACAGCTTTTGCTTGACGCGTCAATACTTTGAATTCCTCATGGGAAACATAGTCAATCGGTTCTCCGAATTGTTGTTCCATGAAAAGATGTTGCTCTGGATTTTTTTCTATTATTTCATTTGCCGCAATCACCTTTTCAATAACCATATCGTTGTGAACGGCACGAACGACATCTTGAAAAGAAGGTGTTCCTGGCGTTAATGCTAGATCTATTTTAGGTACTCCCGCAGGCACTGGCAGTCCAGCATCTCCAATGACGATAAAGTCTGTATGTCCTAGATCGACAAGCACTTTAGCAATTGAACTATTGATGATTCCATGACGCTTCATGATTCTAGACCCCTTTCGACTTCTTCCCTTGTCGGCATGCCACCTTGTGCACCAAACTTCGTCACGGATATAGAAGCAGCCCGGTTAGCGAAAAGCAGACATTCCTCAAAACTTTTTCCTTCTGCAACGGCAACAGCGAAAGCGGCATTAAATGTATCCCCGGCCCCTGTTGTATCGACGGCGTCCACCATGAAACTCGGGACGACCCGCTCTTGTTTCCCATCGAAATAACGCACCCCATCTTTACCTTCAGTGATAAACAATTTATTAGGGTACTCGGCCAGGACCTCACTGCGTTCCCTTCCATTAAAAAGAATTTCGAATTCGTGCTCATTCGGTGTAATGAAAGCCGAACGCTGAATAATATTATCGCTAATCTTACGTGCAGGTGCAGGGTTCAACAGTAGTTTTTTTCCGAGCTTTTCGCACAGTTCAGCAAGATACTCCACTGTTTCTTCTGGTATTTCTTGTTGGACCAGAACGATATCCGTTTCTTCTATGACTTTAATTGCTTTCTGAACATAATCTGGAGTGATAGAATCGTTAGCCCCTTTAACGACGATGATACTGTTATCTCCCTCTGCAAGCGTTATATGGGCTGTTCCGGATACTTCACCTGGAACCGGTTCCACATGATCTATAAGTACATGATTACTTTTTAGGTTTTCAAGGATGATCTCCCCATAGAAATCGTCTCCTACACAACCGATCATCGTTACCTCTGCACCTAAACGGGCTGCTGCAACCGCTTGGTTGGCTCCCTTTCCACCCGGTACTGTAACAAAGGAATCTCCCAGTACCGTTTCGCCTGCAATCGGGCGCTTCGGTGATGTTACTACTAAGTCCATAGAAGAACTTCCCACTACTGCTATTTTGATCATGACTTTTCTGCCTTCTTTCTTGTAGTTAGTCTTTCAACAAAAGAAACTGGAAGTTGTAGATGTGTTTCTTCAATTTCTTCATGATTGATCTTTTTAATTAATAACTCCGCTGCCTGCCGTCCCATCTCATAAGCTGGCTGTCGAATGGTCGATAATGGCGGATGCAACAAAGCTGTGAATGCGATATCATCGTACCCTACCAATTGGATGTCATCCGGTATTCGTTTTTCTCTTTTCAAGATTTCCTGCAGGACCGCTGCCGCAACAATATCATTGCAAGCAATGACCCCATCTGTATTTGGAAATCGAATGAAAAGATCTTTCGCACACATTTGGCCGCCTTGAATTGTAAGTGTCGAATCCACAACATGTACATTCACCTTGGACCGCTTCAACTCTTCCAACGCTGCTTCATACCGGTCATACACTGGTTTTATATCAACAGGACCTCTAATTAAAACGATTTCCTTACTGCCCCGATCAATCAGTACACGTGCTGCCAGTTGACCGCCTGCCCTTTGATCGGAATAGACCGCTGGTAGGTGCTCAACTGTACGGTCAAGCAAAACGACCGGGATTTGGAGGTTGCTAAAATTTTCATTTGCCGCCTCACTGGTAGAAGCAATCATTCCCACCACATTATTCTGCAAAAATGTATCTATATATTCTATTTCCTTATCTCTCTTCTCATCACTATTGCCGAATATTAACCGATATCCATAAAGTTGGAGGTAATCTTCTACCCCCCTTGCCATTTCAGGAAAAAAGGGGTTCGTAATGTCAGGTAAAATAAGGCCAATCAATTTTGATTTGCGTTTATAAAGGGATCTTGCCACTTCATTCGGTTTATAATTCAATTTTTCCACGGCAGACATGACCGCTTTTTTTGTATCTTCATGTGCGTATCCACTGTCATTTATCACCCTAGAAACCGTTGCTACGGAAAATCCTGATTCTTTCGCAACATCCCGAATAGTTGCCATATATTCACCTCAATGTGTTATCTGTAACCGCTTCCACATAGCTTAACATCATTTTATATGAACGGCAAGCCCTAATACTTTAGTATTTAATAGGTACATAGAATTAAAAAGCATAACACAATACATTATTTCAGGATAATTTTGATGAACATTGATTGCTTCGGTTATATTTCCTGAAGAAACTAGATTATTATGTTTCACCCTTTGCAGATAGCTGTTCTTCTCTAAAGTGTTTTCTCAAGCCAAGATTTATTGCATATCGACAAAAAATTACCTTGTTAATTTCATAGCCACCATGGGGGATTCGATTCAATTTAGGATTTGAATCCGTTTCTTAAGGATTATTTAAGCTTTCCCTTATAAGCTTTACGATGTTAAATAATCCAAAAAAAGGGGGGATTCCTATGAATGACTTGAAAGGTAGATGCGAGCTCAAACATGCAATCACCAAAGCAGATTGCTATCTCTTAAGAAATAATCTACAGAACTTCATGAAGCTCGACCCTCACGGAAAGGATGGCAAGTACGTAATTCGGAGTGTCTATTTCGATAACTTCGAAAATAAGATCATGCGGCAAAAAACGGAGGGTTTTTATCATCGAGATAAATTCCGTGCCCGGCTTTATGACTATAATACTGATTTCATTAATTTAGAAAAAAAGAGTAAGAGGGATAATTTAACGTATAAGCAGAAATGCAGGCTTTCGGCCGGAGAATATGAACAGATTCGTCATGGTGATGTCTATTGGATGGCCGAAGACCCTAGGGATCTAATTCGGGAACTATACATCCAAATGACGCTCTTTCAAATAAAGCCGACCACCGTCGTGGATTATGAAAGAGAAGTTTTCATCTACGAATATGGCAACGTTCGGGTGACGTTTGATAGTCATGTCAAAACAAGTTATCGTGATACCGATTTTCTTAACCCGGATCTAATTGTTGTAGATGCACTGGACCCTGATTACGTAATTTTGGAAGTGAAATACGATGAATTTTTGCCTGATGTCATCAAACATCTACTTTCTATTATCAAAACAAGAAAAACGGCTTTTTCAAAATATCAATTAAGCCGACGATACGGCTGATTCAACGAACTATATAACTTTGGAGGAATAGGAAATGGATACGAACACAAATACGACCAATTTTAATGATATTTTCAAATCTAGCTTTTTGGACAAAACAGAAAGCTTTTCCATTATTGACTCTCTCATAGGATTACTATTAGCCTTTGCCATCGGCTTGTTCATATATGTCATATATAAAAAGACCTTTTCAGGCGTCATGTACTCCCATAATTTCAACATTTCTCTAATCATCATGACAATGGCTACCGCTTTGGTCATCATGGGAATTTCAACTAACATCGTCATCTCATTAGGGATGGTCGGTGCTCTTTCCATCGTACGTTTCAGGACACCCATTAAAGATCCAATGGACTTGGTTTTTCTTTTTTGGGCAGCCGCTTCAGGGATATTATGTGGAGCTGGACTCATTCCACTCGTCATTATCGGTGCCATCTTAATTGGTATTGTCATGCTTGTGTTTGCAAATCGTCTGACTATAGAAAATCCTTATTTATTGATTGTCAGATTCTCGAATGCTGCCATTGAGAAACAGTTGGAAGAATTGGTTTCTGGTAAGGTGAAAAAACATTCTATTAAATCAAAATCCGTCATGCCTGACAATAACAATGAAGTCACATATGAAATTCGATTGAAAGATAATAATACGGAGTTCATTAATCAAGTCAAGGATATGGACAGTGTTCATTCTGCAATCATGCTAAGTTATGACGGCAACTTCACTGCCTAGGATAGATGAGCGGGGGAAGGAGCCCTATTATGTTAAAAACAAGATACGTTGTAGCATCGATTGGTTTATTGATAGTCATTTTCGTAGCCGTGATGTTTTTCCTTCCTACTCTTCAAATCGACAAAGCCACCCAAGGGAATACATATACAGAGACGGTATTTGACCAAAGTAAGGTGACAAAAGTCGATATAACAGTGGCTGATGATGATCTGGCTTCCATCCTGGAAAAGCCCTCTGAAAAGGAAATCGTGAACGCTGATGTGACCATCGATGGGGAAACCGTTAAGAATGTTGGGTTTCGAACCAAAGGGAACCTTTCCTTAAATTCTGTCGTTCAAATGGAAGATTCCGATCGATATAGCTGGAAGATTGACTTTGATTATTATCAGGAAGATCAGGATTTACATGGCCTGAAAAAATTAGCATTGAACAACAACTACAGTGATCCCACCTATATGAGGGAGTACCTTTCCTATTCACTCATGGAAAAGATGGGAATCGCGACTCCCGGTCATTCCTATATGTACGTGACAATTAACGGAAAGGAATGGGGTTTGTATTTAGGTGTCGAAGCCATTGAAGAAACATTTTTAGACACGAACTTCTCTGACAGCACTGGCGATCTTTATTATCCTGATGGCACGGGAAGTGATCTAAAATGGATCAGTAATGATATCGATGACTATACAGGAATAAACTTGAAAACAAACGAAAATTCTGATCAATCTGCCATGATTAAAATGCTCGATGTCATCAATAACGGAGGCGATTTGGAAGAAGTTTTGGATGTGGATGAAATGCTCCGCTACTTTGCGGCCAATACAGCTCTAGTCAACCTTGATCACTATCAAGGTATGTTGAAACATAATTACTACTTATACGAGGAGAACGGAATCTTTTCCATCTTGCCATGGGACTATAATATGTCATTCGGCGGCTTTTCTGGCGGCGGTGGCGGCCTAGGTGCAGACGTTGAAAGGGATACGAAAAAAGGACAAGATGCTGCCAATAATGATAATGATGCCAACGCAAAACTTCCTGATGGGGCACCGAATAGGAACGGTGGTGCTATGAGGGGGGGCATGAGTGCTAATTTCATGGATGAAAGCACCATTAATTTCAGTATTACAGAGCCTGTTATGGGTACAACACTTGAAGATCGACCTTTACTGAATGCCCTGCTTTCTAATGAAAATTACCGTGAAAAGTTCTATGAATATCTAAACGACATTGCCACGGAGTATTTCTCTGAAGAAAATATGACAGCGATGACGGAAGAAATATCTGCATTAATCACACCATATGTTGAAAAGGATCCGACTAAATTCTATACGATGGACGAATATACAGAAGCAACGTCCGGAGAAGAAACACTGGTTGATTTTGCTACGCAACGTGCCAACTCTATCTTAGCCCAACTTTCTGGAGATTTAGTTGTTAAAGCCGAAACCCAAAACGGTATGGGTACACCTCCTAACATGGGAGATGGTGAAAACGATGCGGACATGCAGCCCCCTAACTTAGGAAATGGAGAAAACGGTGCGGACATGCAACCTCCTAACATGGGAAATAAAGAAAACGGTGCGGACATGCTACCTCCTGACAGAGGTAATGGCGAAAATGGTGCGGACATGCAACCTCCTGACAGAGGTAATGGCGAAAACGGTGCGGACATGCAGCCCCCTAACTTAGGAAATGGAGAAAACGGTGCGGACATGCAACCTCCTGACATGGGAAATGGTGAAAACGGCACGGACTTACAGCCTCCTGACAGAGGTAATGGTGAAAACGGTGGGGCCATGCAGCCTCCCGGTATGAAAGAAAAAATGGATTCACAAGCAGGGGGTACCAGCAACTACTCCAAAGAAACCATCATTCTATCATCCGTACTCGTTTTATTGTTATTTGGCGCAATAGCGTTTGCCCATTATTTTAAACGAAGGGGTAGAAATGGATAACCCTTTAAAATTCCATTACAAAAGGTATCCTTAATTTGGGATACCTTTTGATTGTTTTATCCCTTAAACTACAGACGACGTATTATTCCTTTTAATAATCAAAGGATACTTTGCTCTTACCTTTCCTGAAGCCAATAAAGCTCGTCTCCTTCGATAGAATAAATAACTCTTTACCTATTTTTAAAAGGGAACCGAATAGTATATCCATTTATATTACAAAGTAGTAAAATAGTAGAAACATTCAATTATTTTGTTTAGGGCAAATTCTTTTGTTTACTGCTTCTGTATAAAGGGTAAAGATTTCCATTATTACTTTTCCGATCGTTCTATATTCGTCTTGTCAAAACGTTTCGGTGTCAGGGGGGGAAAAATGAAAAGAAATCATACGATGATGCAATTTTTCGAGTGGCATTTAGAATCAGACGGGAAACATTGGGAAAGATTGAAATATGCAGCCCTTAAGCTGAAAGATACAGGAATTGACTGTATTTGGCTGCCACCCGTTACAAAGGGCCAGTCCCTAGAGGATAATGGGTATGGCATTTATGATGGTTACGATTTGGGAGAGTTCAATCAAAAAGGTACCGTCCGTACTAAGTACGGCACAAAGGATGAGTTACATCAAGCGATTGCTGCCTGTCATAACTACGGATTAAGTGTATATATCGATCTAGTTATGAATCATAAGGCTGGAGCCGATGGAACTGAGAAATTCGAAGTCATTGAAGTCAATCCAGAGAATAGGATGGAAGATATATCAGAACCATTCGAGATAGAGGGATGGACAACATTCGATTTTCCTGGCCGTAATAACCAGTACTCCTCTTTTAAGTGGAACCATACTCATTTTAATGGAACGGACTATGATGCCAAACATGACAAAATGGGCGTTTATCGGATCACAGGAGAAAATAAGCATTGGAGTAAACATGTCATTGATGAATTTGGAAACTACGATTATTTGATGTTTGCAAATATTGATTATAGTCTTCCAGAAGTTCGTCAGGAAATGATTGCCTGGGGAAAATGGATGGTCGACACGTTGAAATGTGATGGTTTCCGGTTAGACGCTGTAAAGCATATAGATTATGAGTTCATCAATGAATTTCTGCAGGAACTTATCCCTTACACAAAAGAACATTTCTTCATGGTCGGTGAATTTTGGAAGGCTGACGTAAATGCCTGTCAGACTTTTTTAGACCAAACGAATCATGACCTCAACCTTTTCGATGTTTCCTTACATTATAAATTCCATGAAGCCTCAAAAGCAGAATCTGACTTCGATCTCTCAACCATCTTTGATAATACCCTCGTTACAACTAATCCGGCACAGGCCGTTACCTTTGTCGATAACCATGACTCTCAGCCCCATGAATCCCTTGAATCCTGGGTTAAGGATTGGTTTAAACCATCAGCATATGCCCTAATTCTGCTTAGACTTTGTGGTTATCCATGTGTCTTTTATGGAGATTATTATGGAATTGGCGGCCCTTCTCCGGTTCCCGGTAAAAAGGATATCATCGACCGGCTTTTGCATGCACGATATGAAAAAGCCTATGGCGAGCAAGAGGACTATTTCGACGATCCCCATACTATTGGCTGGGTTCGCCTAGGCGTAGAAGAGCTAGAGGGGTCGGGTTGTGCCGTTGTCGTCTCCAATAGCGATCAAAACAGTGAGAAAAGGATGTTCGTTGGGGAGCACCGCGCCGGTGAAATCTGGACCGACCTTACCTTCCATAGAGACAATCACATTACGATAGAAGAAGACGGGTATGCAACTTTCCCCGTTCATGGAAAAAGCGTATCCGTTTGGGCACTCGCTGAGTAAGGCCCATAAATAACAAAAGCAAAAACAGGGTGGAATCCTTATCCTCCTGTTTTTGCTTTTTTTCGACTTGAACGTAAAAATTCCCTCACTCCATTCCTAACTCATGGCAATCGTTTTTCCATCACCTGTAATCATGGTAAGATAAGGGAAAGGAGCTGAATAAAGCATGAAAAATAAGATTATTGAAAGATTTATTTCTTATGTAACGGTGGATACGCAGTCAAATGAGGAAGTTGCCACTTGTCCGTCCACGGTAGGACAGTTGGTATTGGCAAAACAATTGGTAGAGGAATTACAAGCTATCGGGATGGCCGAAGTAACGATGGATGAAAATGGATATGTCATGGCAACCTTACCTTCCAATACGGAAAAGCGGGTCCCGACAATCGGCTTTCTTGCACATGTGGATACGGCGACGGATTTTACAGGCAAAGATGTGAAGCCACAGATTGTTGAAGTGTACGATGGGAGAGACCTCCTTTTACATAAGCAATTGAATGTCGTCCTTTCGCCCAAAGACTTCCCTTCCCTTCATGATTATAAAGGTCACACATTGATCACGACGGATGGAACTACCCTTCTTGGCGCAGATAATAAGGCCGGCATAACGGAAATCATGACAGCCATGGATTATTTGATTCAACATCCGGAAATCAAACATGGAAAAATCCGCGTGGCCTTTACTCCTGATGAAGAGATTGGTAGAGGTCCCCACAAATTTGATGTAGAGGCCTTCAACGCTCAATTTGCTTATACCGTGGACGGTGGCCCGCTTGGTGAACTTGAATATGAGAGCTTTAACGCCGCATCTGCCAAAATTACCATCAAGGGAACGAACATCCACCCCGGGACAGCAAAAGGTAAAATGATCAACTCCGCTAAGATTGCCATGGAGTTGCATAGCAAACTACCTGTTGAAGAAGCACCGGAATCCACAGAAGGGTACGAGGGTTTTTATCATCTTCTCTCCATCCAGGGAGAGGTAGAAGAAACCAAACTTTCCTATATTATTCGGGATTTTGACAAACAGAAATTTCAGGACCGTAAAAAATTCATCATGCAAATCGTCGAGAAATTAAACGAAAAGTATGGAGAAGGACAAGTCATACTGGAATTGAATGACCAATACTTCAATATGAAAGAGAAAATAGAGCCGGTCAAAGAAATCGTCGACATCGCTTACGAAGCAATGGAAAGACTAGGGATTGAACCAAAAATTTCACCGATTCGCGGTGGTACAGATGGATCTCAGCTCTCTTACATGGGTCTGCCTACACCTAATATCTTTACGGGCGGTGAAAACTTCCACGGTAAATATGAATTCATCTCCGTAGATAATATGGAGAAAGCAACCAGCGTTATTGTTGGAATCGCTTCACTCTTTGAGGAAAAAGCTGAATAAATGTTTACCCACATGCAAAAACCCAGACTGCTTACTGTCTGGGTTTTTATATGTGAAGAAGTATTTATTTTATAGCGCTCGTGACCAATGGCGATGCTGAGCGATTGCCTCAACGAAACTAGTGGCAGATTTACCGTCTGTATCCGCAGCAATCATCACAACACCTGCTGTTGAATCACTGACAGATATTCCTATCTGGGCAAGAATATCAGTTGCTTCTTTCCCTACTCCAATTGCTTTAAAATGATTATAAGCTTCATCAACAAAGTGTTTAGCGTCTTTTACTGCTTTCAATTTCTCGATGCTTTCCTGGCCGCCCGCCACATACACGGCATCATATAGAACTGAATCTGCCGTCAAGAAGCTTTGAGTCACCTCTAGTTGTTGCCCTTCTGCACTCTTGATCATTCCACGATTTACACTGATGACTTCTGAAATGATTCCTGCTGTTTTAAACGCTCCAAGGACCTGATTCATTTCAGAACCGCTAAATCCATCAGCCGCCAATATGGCCACTTTTCGTGTTGCTGGTGTAATGATTTTATTTTGTTCTTGGCTTAAAGCTGGAGAAGTCAATGCCATTTTTGACTCGTTTTCATTGGTAGGAGGGTTCACACCGACTCCTTCTGCGATTTTTTTAGCCAATTCAACGTCGACATTGCTAAACATTTCAACGATTTGTTGTTGAATGTCTTTATTTTTTACTTTGCCCACTTCAAAATGGAAAGCTTGGATAATATGTTCTTTTTCCACATCCGTCATGCTATTCCAGAATAGTTTTGCCTGGCTGTAGTAGTCTTTAAAGCTTTCACTACGCTGGCGCACTTTCCGGCCATCGACTTTTTCTTGATAATGAGCATATCCACCTTCCGCTTCTGAAGCTGGTTCAGGAGAGTTATTAGCAATCCCATTTTTATGATAGCTGACTTTCCCCTGGTTGATGGCCATACGATGCATGCCATCACGTTGATTATTGTTAACCGGAGCTACCGAACGGTTAATTGGGAGCTCGTGGAAATTCGGTCCACCCAATCGTGACAGTTGAGTATCCGTATACGAGAATAATCGTCCTTGAAGTAACGGATCATTGGAGAAGTCAATACCAGGGACGACATGTCCAGGATGGAAGGCGATTTGCTCCGTCTCGGCAAAGAAGTTATCTGTATTCTGATTCAATACCATTTTCCCGATAATTTTCACCGGTATCTGTTCTTCCGGCCATAGTTTTGTAGGATCCAGGATATCGAAGTCGAAGTTGAATTCATCTTCTTCCTTAATCATTTGCACGCCAAATTCAAATTCAGGATAATTCCCCATTTCAATGGCTTCCCACAAATCTTGGCGGTGGAAATCAGAATTTTTCCCAGCAATTTTTTGTGCCTCATCCCAAACAAGGGATTTTACTCCAAGAACCGGTTTCCAATGGAATTTGACGAAATGAGAAACACCTTCTTCATTCACGAAACGGAAGGTATGGACGCCGAATCCTTCCATCATGCGAAAACTTCTAGGAATGGCTCTATCCGACAAATGCCACATGACCATGTGGGCCGTTTCTTCATTGTTGGCAACAAAGTCCCAAAAAGTATCATGGGCTGATGCAGCCTGGGGAATTTCATTATGAGGTTCCGGTTTAACCGCATGGATTAAATCCGGGAATTTGATGGCATCTTGAATGAAAAATACTGGGATATTATTCCCCACCAAGTCATAGTTTCCCTCTTCGGTATAGAACTTCGTTGAAAATCCACGGACATCTCGGACCGAATCAGCTGAACCGCGGGAACCCGCTACAGTCGAGTAACGTACAAATACCGGTGTCTTAACAGAAGGGTCTTGTAAAAACTTCGCCTTTGTAAATTCCGTCATCGGTTCATAGACCTGGAAGTAACCATGTGCACCTGATCCACGTGCATGTACAATTCGCTCAGGAATACGCTCGTGGTCGAAATGAGTCATCTTTTCACGGAAATGAAAGTCCTCCATCAACGTAGGACCACGATCGCCCGCTGTCAAAGACTGCTCATCTTCAGAAACCCGTAAACCTTGATTGGTTGTCATCTTTTTCCCGGTATCGTCCACTCTATATTGTTCCAACTGTTGGTTCTTGCTTTGTTCGTTTTCTTTTGTCATCCTTGTTATTCCCTCCCGCTTTATCAAAAAAGTCCTTTTCCTGATGTATATATACTGATAGTTTTCTTATTCTTTTAATACCACCCTATTTGGGTGGATAAACAGAATTCGTCAAAAGTTTCAAATGTCATGGAATCGTTTCTCTTTCTCTTCTAAAACGACGGGTTTTGGAGCTCGCGAGAAAAAATTCCCATAAAAAAATAGCTACGGAGAATGTTCTCCATAGCCATTCATTTTAAATTTTTTTATACTTCACCTTCCGCAAGCCAAGGAAAGAATCCATCCAGAAATCTCTCGGTTGCAGGCATGAAATACGAGCCATAGTGATAATCGGGATCAAGCGTCATGATTACCCAAGTACCTTTCGTACTGACTTTATCAATGTATAAGACCGCTCCTCCATCTTCTGTTGAAACCAGAATATCGGTGCCTTCCGGAGGCCAATAAACGCCGTGTTGATGCCATGTTGCATCGGCAAGTGTCAAATAACGGCTGAATAAATCATGATCAGGTCGTTGGAGCACTAAACCACTTTTGGCATCCTCCTCAAGCCACCACCAAAAGTTCGTTTCTCTGAACTCCCAATTATGTCCCGGAAGCCATTCGTTTAGCTGCGGGCCAAAAGATACGATAATCCCTCCCTTATCGGCAAAATCCATCACTTTTTTCATGGACTTCATGAGAAGACCCATATGCAGCTGAGATGGAAGCAAAAGCACATCGAATTCATCTATTGACGTTTTCTCTAAATCGGGCAGGTAAATCAGTTTCTCAATATACTTATTATATTTCGGTTCAGTATATGTCCGGTGGTGTTGGGAACTTCCTCCGTCGATGACTGCTATTTTTCTCATCCCATTTCACCTCTCTCCTGAAGCTTTGAATATTCGTCCTGAACCCACTGTATAAGTTGTGGGCCAATACGTTTTTTCGTTCCTCTTGCATTCATCGAACCAAATAGATCATTCCCTACATGCACCAAAATAGTGCCCTTTGTACTCTTCCTGTCTATATACGTAATTGGTTCGCCGCCCGGTAATGTCAGTAAAACTTCTGCACCTTCAGGAATGGGATGGTGGCCTCTGGCAAAGAATCCGGAAACTCCTTTGTTATAAGTCATATCATCTTCCTCTACTCCGTCAAAAATTGGGTGATAATGATCGACTGAGACCTCATAGTCCTTGTAACTATGAATCGTTTTTGGGATGAAAGGGGAGCCGCCTGGCAACCAATCCAAATATAAATTCCCACTAAAAACAAGAACCTTTTTATCGTTTAGAAAATCCCGAATGATACCTTTATGCTTAAATAAGAATTTCTGATCGATCAATCCCTGAATAACCAAGCATTTATAAGGTTTTAAGTCTATATTGGGCAATTCATAAGTATCGATAAAAGTAAAGACATTCTGAATTCGTGTATCATTTACTCTTGCCTTCCCGAAATAACTTCCTGAATCGAGCATCAGAAAGTCCGTTTTATTCTCATTCACTTTTTTTCCTCCTTCATGTTGCTGAAAAAGATATACTATAATAATACTTTCAATTTATCATCATTGATAATCATTATCAATGGGAAGTGTTTTTTCTTTTTATAAATAACCCCAAATGCAGATAATCTTTATTATCTACTCGAATCAACCTATTCATTTATTGTTTAGCTATTAATTATTTCTACTTTTTAGAAAGATAATAATTTGATATAGGGAGCCAAGAAAAAGAGGTTCCTCCCCTTTGGAAGAAACCTCTGACCTGTTATTTAGCTACATCAAGCGTTTACAAACCTTTGCTACTTTCTTTACGATTCCACTTGAGTAGTTTTGGATCTTTAATTTTCATTTCCTTCTTATTCTCCCAATCCTCTTCCGTTCCGTCAGCCTCATATTCCTCGATTCCTTCAATCAGCCACTTCTTCTTATCCGCATTATAAATCATCGAGAAATCACGTACGGCTTTATATGAAAGGTCTTCCATCTTCTTTTGATTTTTCAATTTCATTTTGCTGTTATAGGAAACGACAGCTACCGCTTCCACTCTCCACTGGTCATCAAAATAACTGACATCTAGATCATCGAGGTTAATGGCTGCCCCCAAATATTGTGAATGCACTTCATCGACATAATTTTTGACCTGTTCGAAGTTTTCAGCTGCGATAGAGGTATCATCTTTAATGTTATCCGAAACATTGGTAAGTTTCTTAGTATCGAAACTACTCGTTTCAAATACAGCCCAGTCATGGTTGAAAACATCGACAGCCGACATGACCGATTTTTGGACTTATTTATCGTTTCTGGCCAAGGAATCGGGATCCACTACAAGCGTGACTTCCTTAGAACCTCCCCAGACGTCTATCTTATCCTTTTTCATGAAGGTCCCTAGTTCATTTTTTACTGTTGTGACAGTGGTATATGTCCCCGGCAAAAATGGACCATAGGTATCCTTCTTACTCTCTTTCACGGATTCCTTCAAGTTATTGATAGAAAGGGATAATTGATCATCATCATTTTGTCCCGACACTTTAATGAATCCGGTCTTCACCTTCAGCTTATATTCTTTAAATATACCCCATTTTTCACCGGTCTCCACCAGACTTACTTGCTGGTTGGTTGCTGAATAATCTTTATCTTCCACTTGTTCCTTCACCCCATCCTTAATGGCATCAAAGCTTGAATCATTGGCATTTAAATACTTTGCAAATGCCATAATGGAGTCTTTATTTACCACCGTTCCCTTTTTATCAGGATTGATTAACTCCTTAAGCTGACTGGCATCCTTCTTTTCAACTGCTTATGTAAAAGAGGACACTATCTTTTTCGGTTTGAAAAAACTAGCCTTACAAAAAAACCGGAAAGACATATTAAGTCTTTTCCGGTTCTTCCTGTCATTTATCGTTTATTTGCCTCCGAAACCTTCAAAACCTTACCTTTGACTTTTGTATTCTTCATCACTTTCAAGACCAGTGGACCTTTTCCATTCAGAATCTCCACATAAGATACATTGTCTTGAATGGTGATAATCCCGATGTCATCAGCCTTTACTCCATCTATCTTCGCAATTGTGCCGACAAAATCGACGGCTCTAATTTTCTTTTTCTTCCCACCATTAAAATACAGCTTCATAATTTGTTTATTAAGCTGTTCCCCTTTATCCTTTTTAATCGTTGGACGGGACTTTAGCTTCGCTTCGAAGGCCGCTTTCATGTCTGAGACAGTTTCTTTGGACGGGATCGGCATGTTAGGAATCGTGAATCCGATGTAGCTTTCAATTTCAGTAAGGAACTTGCCTTCGAACGGTGTCACAAACGTGATAGCCTTCCCTTTTTTGCCGGCACGTCCCGTTCTACCCGTACGATGAACATAACTTTCCTTTTCAAGTGGAAGGTCATAGTTAATTACATGGGTGATATTATCAATATCAATTCCTCTTGCCGCTACATCAGTGGCCACTAAATAGCGGAATTCCCCTCTTCTGTACTCGTTCATCACGGCCAGGCGATCCTCCTGAAGCATTCCGCCATGAATCATATCGCACGGATAATCTAATTCCATTAACTTTTCGCATACTTCGTCAACTTTATCTTTTGTTCGGCAGAACATGATGCAGCTATCTGGATTTTCGACAATCGTAACATCTCTAAGCAGATTAAACTTGTCCTCTTCCTTCACTTCGATAACAGCATGTTCGATTTTCTCAGTCGTTAAGCCCTTTGCCTTTATTTCAATATCCAACGGGTCGTTCATATATTTATGACACAGTTTTTTTATGCTCTCCGGTAAAGTTGCAGAAAACAGCATCGTTACGCGGCTCTTTGGCAGCAATTTAATAATGGCTTCCACTTGTTCTATGAATCCCATATTTAGCATTTCATCCGCTTCATCGATAACTAAGTGGGTTAGGCGATCTAAAACAAATGTACCCCTTTCAATATGATCAAGGACACGCCCAGGCGTCCCGACGACCATATGGCTTTTTTGCTTCAGTTCTGCTTGTTGCTGAGCAAATGGAGATTTACCATACACCGCTGTTGCCTTAATTCGTTTAAAACGGCCAATGTTCGTAATATCTTCTTTAATCTGTACAGCCAATTCCCGCGTCGGTGTCAAAATGAGTGCCTGTGGCTTATTTTCCTGCCAATCTACCATATCACAGAGTGGTATGCCGAATGCAGCGGTTTTCCCGCTTCCTGTTTGTGACTTTACGACTAAATCCCTTTTTTCCATTGCCACGGGAATCACTTCACGTTGAACTTCCGTTGGGTGCTGATAACCTAGGGTATCCAAAGCCCTAACAATCTCGTCACTTAATTTATAATCAATAAACTTAATTTGTGTCATATAATAGCCTCTTTTATTGTTTAGTGTCTTGCTTTATTGTTTCCGTAATGGTTATTTCCTTATACTAACTTCTATTATACGCGATATGCATCAATAAACCTTGTAATATCCTAAACCACTTCCCGCTTCAAAGACTTTCCTTCATGCCATCCGGGTATATTACTTTTTGAAAGACAAATAATATGATGGTTCCTTCATAGAGCATTTTTTATAGGATGACAATGCTACTGATTAATCAAAATGGATTAAAGGTTTAATGATATGCTAAAATATGTATGTAATGAATCAGTTAAATAACCATTAAAGGGAGAGTTTAATTATGATAATCGTAGCGAATAAAATCAAAGTAAAAAAAGGAATGGGAGCAGTAATGGCACCAGGTTTTACAGCACCAGGCCCACTAGATACGACAGAAGGCTTTGTTAAAGTTGAAGTATTATTAACGCAAAACTTAACGGACTATGACGAACTGAACGTAAATATGTACTGGGAAAACATGGACAACTTTACTGCATGGAGAAACAGCGATGCATTTAAAGCGGCACATAAACGTCCAGAACCTTCTTCAGATGAAGCTAAAAAAGAATCGCCTATCATTGGTAGCGAGCTTGTCACATATGAAATCGCGTCTGTAAAAGAAATCGCTAAGTAATTACCCTCACTTAAATGAGGCTGTAAACCTACAGCCTCATTTTCATGTTCAGGCAAGTATGGAGGATTCACCTTTCTCTATAGAAAAAAACAGTATGTAGGCGATACATACTGTGTTTCCCATTGGGCGTGGCGTACTTTAATTAACGGGCCTCCGTTTTCTTGATTTGCTTACTCCTTAATTGGCCACAGGCCGCATCAATATCTGTTCCATGTTCCTGACGGATTTTGCAATTCACGCCTCTCTTTTTCAGCGTGTCATAAAATGCGAGCACCGACTCCTTCTCGCTTCTTTGATATTGACTGTGTTCATCTACAGGATTATATGGAATCAAGTTAACATAAAGGCGGTGTTTCTTATCATCTAGCAGCTCTGCTAGCTGTTCAGCCTCTTCACGATGATCATTGACGTCCCTCAATAAGATATACTCAATCGTTATTCTCCGATTTGTTTTTTCCAAATAATAATCCAACGACTTCATTAATTTCTCGATTGGAATACCGCGATTTATTTTCATGATCCTGGTTCTAAGTTCGTTGTTCGGAGCATGTAAAGAAATGGCCAAGTTAACCTGTAATTGGGTATCCGTGAATTCATAAATCTTATTAGCCAGCCCACTCGTGGACACGGTAATCCGCCTTGCTGCAATCGCCAGCCCCTTATGGTCCATAATGACCCTCAAGAAGTCGATCATGTTGTCAAAGTTATCGAATGGCTCGCCTATACCCATTACGACTACATGACTTACGGTATCCCCATTCCCCAATTGGTCAAGATGAAGTTGAACATTCATGATCTGTTCCACTATTTCTCCTGCAGTTAAGTCACGACTTTTCGCTAATAAACCGCTTGCGCAAAAACTACAGCCTATATTACAGCCCACTTGTGTCGTGACACAAACCGATATTCCATATTTATGTCGCATCATGACCGTTTCAATAAGATTACCATCCAGTAATTTAAATAAAAACTTGATTGTCCCATCAGCTGACTCCTGCTTAACATGCTCAGTCAACGTTTGGATGACAAAGTTTTCTTCCAGTAATTGAATGCACTCTTTATTGACATCTGTCATTTCAGAAAAATCTGTAACACGCGTCCTATAAAGCCATTCCCATACTTGTGTTGCCCGAAACTTTTTGTGGCCATGCTCCAAAAGCCATGCTGTCAATTGTTCAAATGTTAATCCATAAATGGACTCCTTATTCATACGTTACCCTCTTTTCATAACATTAAATTACATTCTACTACCTATCTAGTTCTACCCGCAATCCTCTGGTACAGCTATTTATTTATGATATGGTTCATTTCTATTTATCCGAAACGCCCGATAGATTTGTTCCACTAAGACCAACTTCATCAGCTGATGGGGAAAGGTCATCTTAGAAAAGGAAAGTGCATAATCACTTCTTGAAATCACTTCGGCACTGAGCCCTAGTGACCCACCGATAATAAAGGCAAGCTTACTTTTTCCATAAGTAGCAAGTTGATCTATATGTGTCGCAAGCTGCTCGGAAGTGAGCTGTTTTCCATTGATTTCAAGCGTAATGACATAAGTATCCTGACTGATTTTGGCCAGGATCCTCTCACCTTCTTTTTGCTTGACGATTTCCATATCCGCGACACTCAAGTTTTCAGGAGCCTTTTCATCAGGCACTTCTATTAAATCTATAGTAGCATAGGCACCGAGCCGTTTTGTATATTCAGCAATTCCTTGCTTTAAGTATTTTTCCTTAAGCTTGCCAACAGTAACGATCGTTATCTTCATACTATACCCTCTGACTTTCCATGTTTTTTAGTTCAAATGTTGGAATTGCCTCCTATTATCATACCTTAGAGAGACCCATAAGCAAAACTAACAAATCCTTACCAACTTTCCAGCATAAGATTCTTGGTACGAAATAATATATGAGTTCATTTGTCTGCTATATAATAAAAAAACGCTGCCTTCCTAAAGAAATGGCAGCGGGGTTCCTCAAGAGCTTTAACTTTATGTTTTCCTCTTAATACAGGTTAAGAACAGGTTACAAACATGTTATCCACAATACTTATCCACATATCCACATTTTCTATCCACATGTTGTATGGGAATATTAGTTCGCTACTAGATATATAGCCATGTTTCGACAATATTCACAGGTTGTTGATAACTTATTTTCTTCTGGAACCAACGTTAATACAGGGTAGGTTTCGCATTCATACACCACTTCGTCTAGTGCCATCTCTACGTGTTCCTGGCAACAGTATACGTTCACTTTTTAATCCCCCCTTTTTCATTTACTGGTTAAACCACTTATCCACAATTAGTTTAGTATCATTCATCTTTTTCAAAATATCCACAGGTAATGGTATCAAACATAAAAAAAATCGCAAGCAAAAAGAACAGGAAAGCAAAGCTTCCCTGCCTTTTTTGCTTTTAAATATCGCCACTAGATAGCTCAATTTCTGCCGTTTCCTTTTTGCCATCTCGATAATAGGTGATTTTTACTTTGTCCCCTATTTTCTTTTCATTATAAAGATACTTCCTTAATTCTACAATATCATGAATATCTTCATTATCCATACCAACAATAACATCAAATTCCTTTAGGCCAGCTTTTCCAGCTGGTGAATTACTTTGAACACCAGTGATAGCAACACCAGACGTAACCTTTTTAGGTAACTTTAAAGTGTTTTGTTGGTGATACTGTGAAATTTCTTCAACAGATGCCAAATTCACACCTAAGTATGCACGTTTCACTTCACCGTATTTCTCAATATCACTGATAATCGGTATGGCAGAATCAATCGGAATGGAAAGACCAATACCTTCTACAGCATTTTCCGCAATCTTCATGGAATTTATACCAATGACCTGGCCGGACATGTTCACGAGTGCGCCTCCGCTATTTCCAGGGTTTATCGCGGCATCCGTTTGGATAACTTCTGCGTTCCAGTCCACTTGACCGTCCTCATCGATATCCACTTCAATCGTCCGCTCTACACCCGATATGATTCCTTGTGTAACGGATCCTGAGAATTGAAGCCCTAATGGGTTACCAATGGCAATGACTGGTTCACCCGGCTTTAATTTTTCAGTTGTACCGAACTCTGCCACCGTCTTAACTTTATCCGCTTCCACTACCACGACAGCTAAATCCGTCCATGGGTCACTTCCCTGTAATTCAGCAGGTAGCTTGGTTCCATCGCTTAAAGTGACCTCTAATTCATTAGCATTCTCGATAACGTGATTGTTCGTGACAATATAGGCTTTGCCACCTTCCTTTTTATACACGACTCCAGATCCTGTGCCGGCCTCGGCTGAACTGCTTTCGTTTCCTTTCCCACTCCAAAAGGATGTTTGTTGGATATTTGAGATACCCACCACTGCATCACTTGCCTTATCCACCGCATCTGTGACAGCACTGCTAACATCTACAGAAACTTTCTGTTGGATTGGTTTTCCCTCATCATTAGCTGTTGGCGTATCCGTTTGATTTTGGTCGTTTTCGTCATTTAACAACCCGACCCCTGGAAATGCTAGTAAAATCAGCAGGGCCCCAATGATGGCGCCTCCTAAGCCTGATAGAAAATAACCTGTACGGCTTCCTTTTTTCTGTTTATTTTGGTTCTCTTCATTCTCCTCATAATAACCCAAGATAGCTCCATCCTCTCTTTTTAGGAATGAATTATAGCAATTAATATTGTTTGATATCCACCATTAATTATACTCAATTAACAGGAAATATCTAAAAAAATGTATGTCAAACATTCTTTTTTTACCTTACCTATCAGTACTAACCAATCGATACCCTTTTTAATCCAATTACTAACTAACCTATAAAAAAAAGGAATGAAGCAGGTTCCCCCATTCATTCCTTTACTGATTATAATGAGACAAGCTCAGTCGGTTTTTTTGGATCGGTATCATATAGCGAAAATTGTTCACCAACGATTATCCCTTTTGTTTTTAACGTCTGCTCCACCGACATCCTGGCAAGGTCCTTCATATTATTATCCATACTTAAATGGGCCAAGTAAATTCGTTTCGTCTGATCTCCTGCCACTTCACTCATGGCCAGCGCCGCGTCTTCATTACATACATGTCCAACATCACTTAAGATTCTGCGCTTGATGCTCCATGGATATCTTCCCATCCGAAGCATCGACACATCATGGTTACTCTCGAATACATAGGCATCGGCATTTGAGATGATGCCTTTCATACGATCGCTAACATATCCTGTATCGGTAATGACAACAAGCTTCTTTCCTCCTTGGTGAAACACATAAAACATCGGTTCGACGGCATCATGCGATACACCAAAGGATTCTATATCAAGGCTTCCGAAGGTCTTGACTTGCTCCATTTCAAAGGCGAATTTCTGTTCAGGAGAAATTTCACCGATAGACCGTTCCATTGCTTGCCATGTTTTTGTATTCGCATATATGGGGAGTTTATGTTTTCTAGCGACCACGCCAAGACCTTTAATATGGTCGCTATGTTCATGCGTAACCAGAATTCCAGAAAGCTTGGACATATCTCGTCCGATATTCTGGAATAATCCTTCCAAAGCTTTCCCGCTCAATCCAGCATCCACTAGGAAAGATTGGTCCTCCGTTTCCACGAACAGGGCATTTCCCGTACTCCCACTTGCAAGTACACTAAAATGCATTGTCATTTATACTCACTCCAGTATTTTTTCTTCTGTATTTAACTCAATGACTTCACCATCAAACGCATTGACGAATAAATCCGTTTCATCATTCACCACCACCCACCAGGTTGGTACAAGAAGGTGGGAAGATGATGTGGTTTGCAGCGAATTATAAAATCCCAGCTTGACGTCCGTCACTTCATCTTTAGAAACTATATTTCCATGGCTATATAAGGCATAAACAGCATCCAAGTCAGAATAAAGCTCTTTCGGTTTATTGAACTTCTTTATTCCCACTAAATACGTCTGCTCATATGAAGTTACCTCGTCATCTTTATTCAAGTATAAAGTGACCTTCCCCTTACTATTGTTAAAAAACATCTTATTGTCATTAACTTGATAGCAGGTAATGGATTGTCCTTTCTTATCATAGCCCCAATAGCCATATTCACTTCCGTACATTATATTATCCTTCAGAAATAGATCAATATCGGCAGACTTAAATTCTTTCCCTAAACTGATGGGAGTTTTAAATGAACCGACAAGTTTATTCCCTTCTATGATATTTACCTTTTGGTTTTTCAGATCCTTTAGTTCTTTCTTGTCGAAGTTCTTGCTTTTGGCAATTAAAAATTGATCTTTCACCTTTTGTTTTGCCAGCGGATTCTTGATTGCAATATCGTCTTCTTTTAAAACTTCTTCATAGGAAGACTCCGTGATGAATTCGTCATATTGGTTATCGTTGATTTTCTCAAGCAACTGATACAGTAAAAATATATTCAAAACGAAAAACACCATAATGAATATGGATTTTGTGTTATTCCAATCCATCGTTATCGCCTCCTGCATCTTCAAAAGGCACTATCAACCATTTTTCACCGGACCGATAATACCAGGTCGGTTCTAGTGTAACGAGAGTAACGAGTTTAGAGTCCAACGATTTGTTTAACTTATAACCTATTGAAATGTCTTGTACACTTCCCAAATCGATGTTCTTGTTCCCCTTCAGTTGTTCCATCACTTCATTGCCTGTTGGTAAGGTCACTACAGGGTCTTCCGATGGCAGTACAGAGGCCAATGAGAAGAAGGGGCGTTGATAGCTATAAATATCTTCTTTCCCCCAAATCTGCTCGATTTCAGTCATTCCATATTCATTGAAAGCTGGATAACCATCTATAAATAAACGGAATATCACCCGTTGCTCATTTTCCGACAGGTAATCAAAACGGTAGTTACTACCTTCCCATCCGGCATGGTCATTGATAAAATCAATGCTTTTTTCCAATAGCTCACTCGAAGTTGCAAACACTTTGCTCTTTTGTGCCGGATTTATATAAGAAAGAACATAATCTTCTTTATTAACGGACAACAGTCTCGTACCATCTGAATATTCTTCTCCCCGGGTTACCGGCTCTTGACGTACATATTTGGGGTTATTGAATAAGGCATCTTTCAAATTCTCTATATCCAAATCATCAATATAATATTGGTATCGGTTGATTTCCACCGGATTCTCTGGAACAAATATCTTCTTTGTACCGTCGATAGTAAGAGCGGTATAAGTGGGATAATTTTTATTATAGAATTTCTCGCTGAAATTTCTAAGGTTAGTGGTAGGGACCTTCCCTTGATAAATCTGTTTCTTTTTATAGGAAATAAAATAAACGGCAGATTCATCCCCACCAATATCCTTTTGTTTAATCACGATTCGATCAAAGGAAAAATTCGACATGTCTTCGTCCTTAATATCGAGTACCGATTTATATAAGGACATCGGCACATCATCAGAAAAATTGATTTCGATAGATCTATCTTCATGGACGAAGTCTTCAAATTCTTTTTGAATCATCTTCAAAGAGACCTGCTTAATATCACTATAGGCCCATTGGGAAAACTCTTTTTCCATCCTTTCAATCTTCTCGGGGTCCACGGTCTGGAAGTGCTGGCCATTGCGATGAAAAAGGACGCTTACAGGTTTAATGACATCACTGACAATTTGTTCATCACTTTTGATCTTGATTAAATCAGATTCATCGATTTTTTCATATTCTGGCTCATACGTCCAAATATTCCATGTCAAGAAAACGCTTGTTCCAACTAAAATAGTCAGTATGATACTTTTCGCACGTTCAAAATTCATGCCCAATCATCCTCTTCTTCCTGTTCGTAAGGAAGTGTAAAGAACACCGTAGTTCCTTTTCCATCCACACTTTCCGCCCAAATCTTCCCGCCATGGGCTACGACCATTTCTTTAGCAATCGCCAAACCAAGGCCTGTCCCCCCAAGGTTCCTTGCCCGGGCTTTATCCACTCGGTAAAACCGATCAAAAATCTTATCGATCACTTTTTTAGGGATACCGACCCCTTGATCCGTTACGCTGATCACAATAAAGTTTCCTTTAGGCCTGATACGGAATGTCACTTGACCTCCTTCAGGAGAGTACTTCAAGGAATTTGAAATGATATTATAAAGAACCTGTGTAATTTTATCTTCATCGATATCGACAAAATACGCATCCTCTGGGATATCCCGTTTAAAGGTAATATCATCATTTTTCGTCATTTCAAAACGGTCAATAATATGACCATAAAACTTATTCAAATTTACCCATCCGGTTTTAAGCCTGTAATCTTTACTGTCCATCTTTGAAAGCTGTAACAGGTCATTTACAAGCCTGATCATCCGCTCTGTCTCATTTTGTGTGACACTCAAAAAGGAAGGGGCAATCTCTTCATCCTTCCAGGCACCTTCAGCCAAAGCTTCGAGATAGCTTCTCATCGTCGTGAGTGGAGTACGAAGCTCATGTGATACATTAGCGACGAACTCCCTACGTTCTTCCTCTATTTTTTCCTGCTCCGTGATATCATGCAACACGGTAATCAATCCATTAACGAATCCTGTTTCCTTTTGGATAACGGAAAAGTTCCCTCTTAAAATGAATGGCTGACCCTTTTTACTGTAATCAAGGATGATAGATTCTCTTTCTTCCAGCAAATCTTCAAACTTGTATTCTTCCTCAAGTCCCAACAATTCGATGATAGGTTGGTTCATGACCGCTTCGCGTGAGACACTTAAAAGCTGGGCGGCAGGTTCATTAATCAAATTCACCCGGCCACGTCTGTCCGTCGAAATAACACCATCCGTCATGTTGGCGAGAACTGATGAAAGTTTCCGCCTCTCCCCTTCCGTACTCGATTGCGACTCTTGGAGCTTTTTGGTCAGGTTATTAAAGGTAACGGCTAGTTGGCCTATTTCGTCATCGCCATATACCTTTACTTTCCGGGAGAAATTCCCCTTGGCCATCACCAACGCCTGTTTTCTCATATCCGACATCGGCCTTGTGATGGTCCGCGCAAGAAGAATCCCCAAAATAGCAGTAATGGCTAGAGCAATGGCCGTGCCTGTCATGAAGATGGAGTTGATTTCATCCATTTGTTCGAAAACGTTCTCCATCTCCGCAATGACGTAGACCGCTCCTATAACGGTCTCGTTTGCTTCAATAGGTGTTGATAGGACCCACACCCGCCTGCCCGTATTCTTGTCTCTGTATATCTCGTGTTCTTCACCACCATATGTCAACGTCTTCTTGATGATGGGAAGTGTCGTTTTCTTCCCTACAATTTCTTGGTTACTTGGATCCGAGGTCCCGAGCACCCGCCTGCTGCGTGTGTCGATGACGCGCACTTCCGAAATATCATTCGTCGAGTTATCGCGATCTTTCAAAACCGTGTTAATTGCTTCTTCGATGGTGGGGTCTTCCTCCCCCCTCACCTTTTCCATTTCTTCCCCAATGCTATAGGTAAGCAGGTTAACGTGGCCCTTTATTGACTTTGTAAAATTCCCAACAAGATTTTTTTCCAATTCCCCAACAAAATAAACCCCGATTATTTGCATGGCCACGAAAATAAGCAACACATAAATCAGGACGAATTTAAAATGAATTGAACGAAAAAAGCCAACCTTTTTCATAAGTTTACTCCTGTTCAGGGTTACGCAGGTAATAACCGACCCCTCGTCTTGTTACAATCCAGCCCGGGTGGCTTGGATTATCCTCAATCTTTTCTCTAAGACGTCTTACAGTTACGTCGACAGTCCGGACATCCCCAAAATAGTCATATCCCCACACGGTCTGCAATAAGTGCTCCCTTGTCATGACCTGGCCGATATGTTTGGCTAAATAATGAAGTAACTCGAACTCACGATGCGTTAACTCGATCGTTTCTCCTCGCTTTGAAACGACATACGCATCAGGATGTATTGTAAGATTGCCTATTGTAATTTCCTTCGGTTCATTTTCTTGATCCGGGACTGGCGCGGCTTGCTGACGTCTTAGGTTTGCTTTTACGCGAGCAATTATTTCCCGGGTACTAAATGGCTTCGTCACATAATCGTCCGCACCAAGCTCTAATCCTAATACCTTATCTATTTCCGAATCCTTTGCTGTTAACATGATGATGGGCGTTTCATACTTCTTTCTTACTTCTCTACAAACTTCCATCCCATCACGCTGTGGAAGCATGATATCAAGTAATATCAAATCAGGCTGAAGCTCCTCTACCATCTTAAGTGCTTCGTTGCCATCATAAGCACAGGAGACATCGTACCCTTCCTTTTTTAAATTGAATTGTAATATATCTGCAATCGGCTTCTCATCGTCCACTACCAAAATTTTCTTATCCATCTACCTATCTCCTTTTTAAAACATAACTTTTATCTATAAAAAACATGTCCTTGTCCGGGACGTTTATTCGTATAATCCTGTTGTTATAACTGACCTATCGAACTAGTAAATTAGATTCTTATAATATATTCCCTATAAAACGGCCAAAACACCTAAAAACGGCACATTGTGCCTCTTCTACTTTATCATTTTACAGGCATTAAATCACCTTTTACCTATTATTCTCATCTCTATATAAAATAGAAGAAGTCCCCGAAATAATTTTCGAGGACTTCTAACGACCTACTGGCTTATATAATCCAATGGATTTGCAAGAACCCCATTTTTATAGACTTCAAAATGAAGGTGAATGCCAGTTGAATTACCTGTTGATCCCATACTACCGATTTTCATTCCTTTTTCAATCTTTTGTCCTGCTTCAATTCCTATCGATTCCAAGTGGGCATAATTGGTTTTGTACCCGTTTTTATGATTGATGGTCACCTTATTGCCATAGCCGCCAGAGCTACCGGCAAATTCAACGATGCCGTGATCCGCTGCCTTAATGGTCCTAGAGGTAGGCCTAGCAATATCTATTCCCTTATGAAGCTTGCCCCAACGTTGTCCTTGCTTACTTGAAATATATCCTCCATCAGCGGGCCACGCAAAAGTCCCACTCCCTTCCGAAGGAATGACCTTTGTGCCTTTTCTGATGATCTCTTTTTGTTTGTGTTGAGTCATTTCCTTTTTCACGATGGTTTCACTGGTTTTTTTACCGTTTGTTTCGGCAACCTTATAGGTGGATGCCTGGACGCCTTCGCGCCCTTCTTGTTCTAGGAATGACTCGCCTTTCAGCAAATTCTTATCCTTTATCACTTCTCTCTCAAACGGGATTTTGGTTTGTTTCAATACTTCCCTTTCGACTAGTACATCCACGTAGGGCACTGTCTCCGTCACTTGAACCTTTTGCCCTTCACCAATCCTATAATCCTCTTCTAGCCCTGGATTGAGCTTTATCAGTTGCTCCAGTTTCATATCATAACGATCAGCAACCATTTCCAGATCATCTTCCTCCGTTGCCTCATAGGTCACTTCTTCTTTCTTGCCTTTTTTTATTAAGGAAATGACCTCGTTCACCGTCATGAGCTTATCCGGTTTCACAGTGGTTTTCTTCCAGGTGATCGGCATCGTGTACTCGATTGAAAGAATTTTGCTCTCTTTCTCTTTTAAAGACCCTGGCTGCTCTAACACACCTGCTTCCTGGTTGGATTCATATTCAGCCAATTCTTCTTCATCCATATATAATAAAGTAATCTTCCTTAAAACTTCCTTTGCGTCCTTCTTGGAAGGAACATAAGAAACTACTTGGTTACCGATGTTGATTTCATAAGCGGTAGCCCTTACCGTAAATTGATCCTCAAGTTCTTCCATGGTCTTTTTTTCATCTATTTCTGCATTAAATACATTCTCTTGCACAAGTGTAATCTGCGCTTCCTCATCAAATGTATACTCAGGGTAATCAGACTCTGCCTTGCTTACTTTTTCGCTTACCACTTTTTCTATTTCCTTTTCATCCGTTACACTTCCGATAAATTCTTCATCCATATACACATGCTGGATGGAAGTGATATTTACAATCTCAGCAGCCGTTGCCCGATTTCCGGCAAGCAGCAAGATTACGGAAATGACCAATAGAAAGCTACCTTTGATTTTTGAGCTAAACATCTATTGTCCCCCTTAATGGCTCATGAGCCATTTAAGAAACTAATCAAAAATTATGAGTTAGATTAACCTGTTTTCAAAATTCACTTGGATATGATTAATTTCTACAACTATTTTTCCACTCATAACTTTACCATAATGAAAAAAAAATCAAGAAATAGACTTTGTTTTGTAATATAAATGTATAAATAATGACAACAAGTACCAAACACAATTTGTTTGAAAAACAACGAGAGTAACTTGGCTAGCACGGGAAAAGGCGGTCCTGGTTGGGGAATGGAGTATAGTGGGCATTCTTGGTGGATATGATATGTTACAAACTGATAACAAACACTTAACAGATGTACCAGCGGTTTTTATGGGAAGATGACATTTTACCTTTTAAGACAACAAAAAAAGTGCCTTCAAGGGCACTTTACAAAAGGATGGCTCAGGACGGAATCGAACCGCCGACACAAGGATTTTCAGTCCTTTGCTCTACCGACTGAGCTACTGAGCCAAATAGTCTATTTCGTTATGAAAAGATCATGTAAAAAATAAAAATGGCGGTCCCGACGGGAATCGAACCCGCGATCTCCTGCGTGACAGGCAGGCATGTTAACCGCTACACCACGGGACCAGCAAATAGATAATATGATGAAAAGTGACCCATACGGGATTCGAACCCGT
Source organism: Peribacillus sp. NPDC097675 (assembly GCF_050277655.1). Classification (NCBI taxonomy): domain Bacteria; kingdom Bacillati; phylum Bacillota; class Bacilli; order Caryophanales; family Bacillaceae; genus Peribacillus; species Peribacillus sp. NPDC097675. The sequence continues at coordinate 120,114 of NZ_JBNNSK010000012.1, forward strand.
GTTACCGCCGTGAAAGGGCGGTGTCTTAACCGCTTGACCAATGGGCCGAAATAATGATGAGCCATGAAGGATTCGAACCTTCGACCCTCTGATTAAAAGTCAGATGCTCTACCAACTGAGCTAATGGCTCGTACTAATGAATGTTCTCCGTATGTCTTGCCTTGTCGTTTCTTTGTTCTACTGTGACGACGCTTTTTATATTATCATAGTTTTTATAGTTTGTGCAATAGTATTTTAAAATAAATTAAAATAAGTATTATTTTTTTTATATTCGCTAGCTTTAACATGATATCTTTTGTCACTTTTTATTAGTAAAGTGAAAAAGAAGCTGCACTAAGTCAGCTTCTTTCCTTACATTTACGCTAAACGCCAAGGGCTTCTTACGATGTTTGTTTGATTACGGTCAGGACCGACAGAGAAAGTAGTCAAAGGTATGCCTACAAGTTGAGATACGCGCTCTACATAATGACGAGCGTTAGCAGGTAATTCATCCAATGATTTACATCCTGTAATATCTTCCGACCAGCCTGGTAGCTCCTCATAAACTGGCTTACATTCACCTATCGCTTTCAATGTAGCTGGAACTTCATGAATGATTTCACCTTTATAATCATAAGCTACACAAATTTTAACCGTATCAAGGCCTGATAACACGTCAATGGAATTTAGAGATAAATCAGTGATTCCACTTACACGACGGGCATGACGAACGACAATCGCATCAAACCAGCCAACACGGCGCGGTCTGCCGGTTGTTGTACCGTACTCACGGCCCACTTCACGGATTTGGTTACCAACTTCATCTTGAAGTTCTGTTGGGAAAGGGCCATCTCCCACACGGCTTGTATAGGCTTTACATACACCGACAACATGGTTAATCTTCGTTGGTCCAACACCCGAACCAATCGTTACGCCGCCCGCGACTGGATTCGATGAAGTAACAAAAGGATATGTTCCTTGATCAATATCAAGCATGACCCCTTGAGCTCCTTCAAATAAAACGCGTTTCCCATCGTCAAGCGCATCATTTAAGACAACGGATGTATCGCATACATATTTCTGCACTTGTTGTCCATACTCATAGTATTCTTCCAGAATATCTTCGATTTTAAAACCTTCCGTTTCGTAAAAACGCTCAAACATGCGGTTTTTTTCAACAAGGTTTTGATTCAATTTTTCTTCGAAGATTTCACGGTCCAGTAAATCAGCCATCCGGATTCCATTACGAGCAGCTTTGTCCATATAAGCAGGACCAATGCCTTTTTTCGTCGTTCCAATTTTATTAGCACCCTTACGATCTTCTTCCACTTCATCCAACTTGATGTGATATGGAAGAATGACGTGAGCACGGTTGGAGATACGAAGATTATCCGTACTGACTCCATGACTATGTAAATAAGCAAGCTCTTCTACAAGTGCTTTAGGATCGACTACCATTCCGTTCCCAATGACACAAATCTTATCACTATAAAAAATTCCAGAAGGAATTAAATGCAGTTTATATGTTACCCCGTTAAATTTAATCGTATGTCCTGCATTATTACCACCTTGATACCGAGCGATGGCCTCTGCATTCTGGGATAGAAAATCTGTTATTTTACCTTTACCTTCGTCTCCCCATTGTGTACCGACTACTACAACTGATGACATCTGAAAAAAGCACCTCCAAAGGTTCACGTAATACCGATTTTTAACCGGTTCTTATCAATCAACCCTATTTTATCAGTAAATACGAAGGGAAGTCAATATAAAATCCGAACATTATACATTATATTAATAAATTTGTTCGTAAAAAATCATTCTAATTACCCCTGCAAATTTGATTCAGATTAATTATTCAGGAACTATTTACTATCCTCAATGTGAAAAAACAGCCCACCAGAAAAGCGGGCTGTTCCTCAATATATGAAATAGTAAAAACGAATTAAGCTCCAGGAGACATCGAATCATCATCGAAGCGCCGTTCGAGGTTCACGAATTTATTGTATTCTTTTACGAATGCCAGTGAAACTGTACCAACTGGGCCATTCCGCTGTTTTGCGATGATAATCTCGATGATGTTTTTATTCTCGGACTCTTTATCATAATAATCATCTCGGTATAAGAAAGCCACGATGTCTGCATCCTGCTCAATACTCCCTGATTCCCTTATATCGGACATCATTGGGCGTTTGTCTTGTCTTTGCTCCACACCACGGGATAACTGAGAAAGAGCAATCACCGGAACTTGCAACTCACGAGCGAGAGCTTTTAGTGAACGGGAAATTTCCGAAACTTCCTGCTGTCGGTTATCGCCTGAACGGCCATCTCCTTGAATCAATTGTAAGTAGTCAATCAATATCATTCCGAGCCCATGTTCCTGCTTCAAACGACGGCATTTTGACCGGATTTCGCCAATACGAACTCCAGGAGTGTCATCAATATAGATACCGGCGTTCGACAAACTTCCCATTGCCATTGTCAGCTTGCGCCAATCTTCATCTGTTAGAGCACCCGTCCGTAAGTTTTGAGCATTTATATTCCCTTCAGCACAAAGCATACGCATAACGAGCTGTTCAGAGCCCATCTCCAGACTGAAAATCGCGACGTTTTCGTCCGTTTTGGTTGCAACATTTTGGGCGATATTCAAAGCGAAAGCCGTTTTACCGACAGAGGGACGCGCTCCAACAATAATGAGGTCATTTCGCTGGAATCCCGCCGTCATCCTGTCCAGTTCAGCAAAGCCGGTTGGAATTCCTGTTACATCACCTTTTCGGTTGGTCAAGATTTCGATATTGTCATAGGTCCGCACCAATACATCTTTAATATTTTGGAATGATCCGGAGTTTTTACGCTGCGCCACTTCCATGATCGTTTTTTCAGCTTCCCCGAGGAGCTCCTCGACCTCGTCCTCACGACTATAACCTTCCTGGGCAATAGTAGTTGCGGTTCTGATCAAACGTCGAAGTAACGACTTCTCTTCCACGATTCGAGCATAATATTCAACATTGGCTGCAGTAGGAACCGAACCGGCCAGCTCACTTAAATAAGAAACTCCGCCTACTTCTTCAAGGTTCTTAGTGGCTGAAAGTTCTTCTGTCACCGTAATCAAATCGACAGCCTTACCTTCGTCGTTCAACTTGATCATTACGTTAAAGATTTTTTGATGCGAACTTCTATAAAAATCCTCTGGAATCAACAATTCCGATGTAACAGTAAGTGAGGATGGCTCCAAGAATATGGCCCCGAGTACTGCTTGCTCTGCTTCTATATTTTGAGGGGGAATTCTGTCCTGAAATTGCTCTATCATATCTTAAAACCTCCCAATCTAAGAGGATAATTTTTTAATTAATTCGTAGATTTTAGTTAAAAAAGAAAAAAAGTGACAGGACACCATAGCCCAATCACATTTTTTTCGTCTCTCTCTATTCTATCAATTTTTTTCAGATATGAAACCACTAAAATTAGTTAATTTCTTTCACTTGCACAGTTAAAGTCGCTGTGACCTCTGGATGAAGCTTCACAGGGACCTTCGTATGCCCTAAAGAGCGAATGCCTTCTGCAAGCTCCATTTTACGTTTGTCGATTTTAATACCGTGTTTTTTCTGAAGCTCTGAGGCCACCTGCTTCGTCGTAATGGACCCGAATAAACGTCCGCCTTCACCGGCTTTTGCGGATAACTCGACCGTTAACTTTTCGATTTCCTCTTTAAGGTCTTTTGCATGTTGAAGTTCTTCGGCAGCAAGAGATTCCTCTTTATTCTTCTGTGCTTCCAATGTTTTTACGTTGGCATTATTCGCCTCGATCGCCAATCCCTGCTTAATTAGGAAGTTATGCGCATATCCATCCGCTACATTCTTGACTTCCCCTTTTTTCCCTTTTCCCTTAACGTCTTTTAAAAAGATTACTTTCATTCTTTTCGTCCTCCTTCTAAATATTCATTAATTGCTGCTTTTAACTGGCTCTGCGCTTCTTCAATGGAGCAGACCATCTGGGTGGCGGCATTTGTTAAATGCCCACCGCCATTCAACATTTCCATGATTATCTGCACATTAACATCACCTAAAGAACGGGCACTTATGCCAACTGTATCCTCAGACCGTTTAGCCATAACAAAGGAAGCGGAAACGCCATCCATGGTCAAGAGCGTATCGGCTGCCTGGGCGATTAGAACCTGATTGTGTATTTGTTCAGATTTTGCAGAAGCAATTGCAATGCCCTTTTTATAAAAGACCACTTCTTCAATTAGTTTGGATCGCTTGATATATGTGTCCACATCTTCCCTTAGGAATTTCTGCACTAGTACGGTGTCTGCTCCATGCGCTCGTAAATATGAGGCTGCATCGAATGTACGTGAACCAGTTCTTAAAGTAAAACTTTTTGTATCGACAATGATTCCTGCAAGAAGGGCTGTCGATTCAAGCATATCAATTTTACTACGCTTTGGCTGATATTCAAGAAGTTCCGTTACCAGTTCAGCTGTTGAGGATGCATATGGCTCCATATATACCAGCAGAGAATTTTTGATGAATTCTTCGCCACGACGATGATGGTCGATGACAACCACCTTATCAATCCGATTCAACAGTCGTTCTTCTATTACCATCTTAGGCTTATGCGTATCGACGACGACGAGTAGCGTTTCGTCAGTAACCATTTCCAATGCAACTTCAGGCGTTATAAATCGTGCGTACAAATCTTCTTTATTTTTAATTTCTGCCATCAAACGGAGAACACTGCTATCGAGTTCCTGCGTATTGATTACAATATAGCCTTCGCGCTCATTCATCTGAGCCACTTTCAAAATACCTATAGCGGAGCCTATGGCATCCATATCCGGATTTTTGTGGCCCATGACAATGACCTTATCGCTATCGAGGACAATATCCTTTAAGGCGTGTGAAATTACGCGTGCACGTACCCTCGTGCGTTTCTCCATGGGGTTTGTTTTACCACCATAAAATTTCACTTTCCCATTTGCCTGTTTAATTGCCACTTGATCACCACCGCGACCTAAGGCAAGATCTAAACTCGACTGAGCAAGCGTTCCTAATTCCGGTAAAGAGGAAACTGCCGAACCTACCCCGATGCTAAGTGTCAAAGGTACATTCTGTTTTGCTGTCGTTTCCCTGATTTCATCCAAAATTGAAAATTTATCGTTCTCTAACTGTTGTAGGATATGCTCATTGAAGACAGCAATGAAACGTTCGGAAGATACCCTTTTGAAAAATACCCCATTATCCCTTGCCCACTTATCAAGCAGCGAGGTAACTAAGCTATTGATGCTACTTTTTCGCTGGTCTTCCATTCCCTGCGTTAAATCATCATAATTATCAAGTAATATAATCGCTATAGCTGTCCGCTCATCTTCGTATTGTTTTTCGATTTCCACTTGCTCTGTTACATCGAAAAAGTAAAGAAGTCTTTCCTCACGCTTATGAACCACTTTGAATTTCCGGTCATAGAGTGTGATGGTCTCCGTTTCAATCTCTTGTTTTATTAACGGGACAAGTGAGTCAGCTATATCATAAAGAGACCTTCCTGCCAGTGAATCTTCGCTAAAGCATGAAGCAAGGAATGGGTTGGTCCACTCAATATAAAAATCATCGTTAAAAAGCATGATCCCAATCGGCATCTCTAACAAGGCTTCCTCCCCTACCTTCTTTAACCGGTAGGATAACGTCGTGATGTATTCTTCGGTCTTACGCTGTTTTCTTTCTTCCATTTTCAATACCAAATAAAATAAACCGGACAGAATCAATAAACCAATAAGTGCAACAAACCAATTATAATAAGCCAGTACGCCCAAAAGTATCAATCCTGCAACCAGTAACCCGTATAATAGGGACTTAACCGAATAATCCTTTAAATAAGATGGCATATTTTCAGCTCCTAAAAGCATCTGTTTAACAGACTATTCCTTTTTCTTGATTGTTTCCCGAAAAGGGAACCCTAAATCTATTATACCTAAAAACCGAATAATGATTGCGAATATTGGCAGTAATAATGAGACAATCACTATCACAATCGGTATAGCCCTAGCCCAACCCTTCACATGACTGATATAAAACACAAGTGAATATCCTTGAATCATGATGAAAAATTGGAGAATGAAAAATAGGTTCGTAATGGCCATATATACAAAACCACCATTATCCATATTCATTAAAAGAGCTAAAAGCATCGTAATTAAATAATACCATAAAAGGCTTTTCGGAAGGCGAAGATCTCGGAAACGAGGCCAATTCAGAGGTTTATCACTAAACCTTTTTAGTATGGGGTGGGCCGCCAGGAAGATCAGTAATACCATGAAGATAGATGTAATCACGAATAAGCTTGGTAAAAGCGTATGCAACGTGTTTATTGAATCATGCATACCTTGGATAACCTTCTCCGTTGGTTCCTGACCAAACGATTTCATGATTTCTGTAGATGAATCAATGGACTCCTCTAAAACCTTCATGGTTTCCTCTATGTAATTCACTCCGAATAATAGTACTGTGACAGCATACGTCGCTAATGTTCCTCCCAAGAAAACAAGGACCGCACTGATGAACATGGGAACCATCGATGTATCCCTTTTCAAAAAGGAACCGATTGTCATGCCCGTCACTCCCATAAGTAAAGTCACCGGCAAGGACATGAAGGTGCCAATAAAAATGGTTAATAATGATCCAACAAAGAGAAAGCCAACTGTCCACGAAAGCTTTTGCTTTATCATCACCAGAATGAAAGGAATCGGCAAAAAGAAAAAGGTAATGAATCCTAACAAAGGAATATAAACCGTAATGAATAATAATATACAATATAACGCTAAAAGAGCACCGCCCTCAGCGATTTTTCTACCGCTATTCAACCAGATCCCCCCTATCATAAAATCGCTGAAATATCTTTACCTACATATTGTATCCGTTAAACCCAGGATATTTCAAACATCCCATTCTTTTTTTAAAATGAATTTTCTGAATCCAGTAAATAAAAAGATCCGCTAAATTAGCGGATCTACAAAAAAAGCACACCAAGGATTTCTCCTCAATGCGCTCAGTCGTTATTATTCACCAGATACGTATGGAAGTAATGCCATAGTACGTGAGCGTTTAATAGCAATCGTTAATTTACGTTGATATTTAGCGCTAGTTCCAGTTACACGACGTGGTAAAATCTTGCCGCGTTCTGAGACGAATTTTTTAAGAAGGTCTGTATCTTTGTAATCAATTTTAGTGATTCCGTTTGATGTGAAATAACAAACCTTTTTACGCTTACCGCGTCCTTTACGTCCACCCATTGCCATAATAATTTCCCTCCCTGCTTGAGAATTTTCGTTTTAAACAGTTGTTTAAAACGGAAGATCGTCATCTGAAATGTCGATAGTTTTACCGTCATTAGCAAATGGATCATCATCTACACGAGTGTAGTTGTTGTTACTCCGTTGATTCTGATTAGGATTTTGTCCATACGAGTTTTGATCATTTCCACCATTATTGTTATAGCTTTTTTGACCGCCACCGTAAGAACCGCCATCATTTCTTTCACCCGCTGAACTGCTTCGTGGTTCAAGGAACTGAACGCTCTCAGCCAGAATCTCCGTCACATATACGCGTTTGCCGTCTTGTCCTTCATAATTACGCGTTTGGACACGTCCATCCACGCCAGCTAAACTACCTTTTTTCAAGAAGTTAGCCACATTTTCTGCCGGTTTACGCCAAACAACACAATTAATGAAGTCTGCTTCACGTTCACCTTGCGCATTCGTAAAAGTACGATTGACTGCTAAAGTAAAGGTAGCCACTGGAACTCCATTAGGTGTATATCGTAATTCAGGATCTTTAGTTAAGCGTCCTACCAAAACTACGCGATTCATCATCAGAATCAACCCCTAGTTTTCAATCTTGCTTCATGAAGCAGGATTAGAATTTATATAAAATATTGAATTAAACGTCTTCTCTAGTAGCCATATGACGGATAATGTCTTCACTGATTTTAGCAAGACGATCGAATTCTTGAATCGCAGCACTTTCAGCGTTAACTTTAAGAAGCATGTAGTAACCATCACGGAAATCATTGATTTCGTATGCAAGACGGCGTTTACCCCATTCTTTAGCTTCTACTTCCGCACCATTATCAGTAAGGATTGTGTTGAAACGTTCAACTAAAGCTTTTTTAGCTTCTTCCTCAATGTTTGGACGGATGATATACATAATTTCGTATTTTCTCATCACTGTCACCTCCTTTTGGTCTAAGCGGCCCATTTGGGCAAGGAGCAATTATTTATAATTACTCACAAGAAAAAATTATAGCATAGTTAAACTGTGTTTGCAATGAATGTTGGGGTTCGCACAATATAAAAATAGACCCCGCAGAATTGACCTGCAGAGTCTTTGATATTATACGTTAAAGCGGAAATGGACAACGTCTCCATCGTTCACAATATATTCTTTACCCTCTAGACGTACTTTACCCGCTTCTTTTGCCGCACTGTGGCTGCCCGCTTCGAGTAAATCATCATAAGCAACGACTTCCGCACGAATGAACCCACGTTCAAAGTCTGTATGAATCACACCCGCACATTGAGGCGCTTTCATGCCTTTACGGAATGTCCAGGCACGCACTTCCTGTACCCCAGCTGTAAAGTAAGTCGCCAAACCAAGCAGGTTGTATGAAGCACGAATCAATTGATCAAGACCTGACTCCACAATTCCTAGTTCAGATAGGAACATTTCCTTTTCGTCACCCTCAAGCTCAGCGATTTCCTCTTCGATTTTGGCACAAATTACAATAACTTCTGCATTTTCATTAGCTGCATATTCACGGACTTGTTGTACATATTCATTATCATCGGCAACAGCTACTTCATCTTCACTGACATTTGCCACATATAGGATTGGTTTCGCCGTAAGTAGATGCATACCTTTTACGATCTTCAGTTGTTCCTCAGTGAACTCAACTGAACGGGCAGGCTTCTCAGCTTCCAAAGCTTCTTTTAATGCAACAAGGACCTCATGTTCAGCCACGGCACCTTTATCTTTTTGCTTAGCCATTTTTCCAACCCGGTCGATACGCTTGTCTACCGATTCAAGGTCGGCAAGTATCAATTCAAGATTGATGACTTCGATATCATCAATAGGATTAACTTTTCCTGAAACATGAGTGATGTTATCATCTGCAAAGCAGCGAACTACCTGACAAATCGCATCCACTTGACGGATATGGGATAGGAATTTATTACCTAAACCTTCTCCTTTACTCGCACCCTTTACAATCCCTGCAATATCTGTGAATTCAAATGCGGTCGGCACAGTTTTTTTCGGTTGAACCAATTCTGTCAATTTTTGCAGACGGTAGTCGGGCACTTCTACAATTCCAACGTTTGGATCGATTGTACAGAATGGGTAATTGGCAGATTCCGCACCTGCTTGAGTTATTGCATTAAACAAAGTGGATTTACCTACGTTAGGCAAACCTACTATACCAGCTGTTAAAGCCATTTATATTTCACTCCTTCAAGATAATTCGTTCACTGATACTAGTAAATCTTCACTAAAGACAATCCTAATACCTAAACCTTTCCCAATTATAGATTTCACTTCCTAAAAAGACAAGTAAATCATTAAGAGAGCCGAAACGCTTTCTCTACATGGAAAAAGCATGATCATTCCTCATGCTTCAGCAAAACTTTTTTCATTTTCTTGGCGAACTCGCGCCGGGGCAACATCACGCTATGACCGCACCCTTCACATTTAATCCGGATATCCATGCCCAGACGGATGACTTTCCACTTATTGATTCCACATGGATGCGGCTTTTTCATTTCGACAACATCATTCAGTGTAAATTCCTTTTCTTCCATAAACATGTGTCCCCCCTAGTTCCTATTACTCGCTGCCTTTGTATGTAGATTGAATCCCACTTGATTCAAGGGCAGTACTGATTTCTTTTCTCAACATCCTGCTTATCTCGAAATGACGCATCGGCTTGGTTTCCGCAGTGACTCGCAATACTACTTCTTCCGGAGTGATTGTTTCAATACCTAATAATTCTGGATCTCTGACTAAATCATCATATTTTTTGGCTAGGTTCGCAAAGTGTTGGATCAATGTCTTTTCAGCGAGCTCAATTGACCCATCATGAGGGATCGTTACATCCACCACAGCTTTACTATTTAATATGGAATAATTAGTTACTTGAGTGATGCTACCATTTGGTATGAGATGTAATTCCCCTTGACTGCTTTTAATTTTAGTTGTGCGTAGCCCAATTTCTAAGACTTCACCCTCAAAAGTATTAATTTTAATATAATCACCGACCGAGAAGTGATCTTCGAAAATGACGAAAAATCCAGTGATAATATCCTTGACCAAACTTTGGGCGCCAAATCCTACTGCGAGTCCGATAATTCCGGCACCGGCTAGTAGCGCCTTTACATCTAGTCCACAAATCTCAAGAATCATGATTAATGATATGAAATTCACCACATATGTAATGATATTTTCGAGTAATTTAATGAGCGTCGCTTCTCTTCGCTCCGAAACCCGGAGTGGGGTTTTAGTTCGGACAAGAAAAAATTTATTTAAAACCGTCTTTCCTATTCTAATAATAATACGCGATAAGAGAAGAACAAGGAAGATTTTAATAATCCCCTCACCTAACATCAGCCATACCTTCTCATCCGTAATTTCTTCCGTGAGTTTATTATACGTGCTATTATCCATGATTTCCTCCTACCTAATGCTAAACAAAACATTCAGGGACTCTAGTTTTTCCTGTTGAATTTATTCTCTCTACCCTTCCGCCGTGGATGTAATCCCGAATGGGAGAAGTTTTCTTTATAATATCCTTAAATAAAAGGTTTCTGTATAAAAATAACATGGGTATATAGTAAAGAAATTAGAAGTTTTTTTCCATTTCAAATTATGATCTTTATACCATAAATTGATATGTAACTATCAGCGGACAATGGAAAGGACACAGATTGATCTCTGCCCTCCAGCCATTTACCTGTTCTTAATAAATAACTCCCCCAGCAATTTAACCTTTATTCCGTATATTTTTTCCTTTTCAACCGTATACTGTTAACACAAAACAAAGTAAAGGAGTGGAGCCGATGAATCTAAATCCCAATCTATTTAATAATAAAACTAGATTAAGTCGTATCCTTCATGAAGAGGCCGACGCAACCAATCAAATCTCCCAGGAATTACTGAATCTCCTGCCAACAGGAAAGCTTCAGCCTATCGTTTTTGTCTGCATTGGCACAGATCGTTCTACTGGAGATTCCCTCGGTCCACTTGTCGGCACCCTGCTTCAAGAAAAATCTGAGTTAGGCACATCTTCCTTCCATGTGTATGGGACCCTCGATGATCCCATACATGCGATGAATTTGCAGGAAAAATTAGATGAGATAAAAAAGATTCATGTAAATGCCTTTATCGTTGGCATAGATGCCTGTTTGGGCAAACTGAAGAGCGTCGGCATCGTCCAAATTGGTAAAGGCCCAGTGAAACCTGGGGCAGGCGTCAATAAGGATTTACCAGCCGTTGGCCATGCACATATTACGGGCATTGTGAATGTCAGTGGATTCATGGAATTTATGGTCCTGCAAAACACCCGATTAAATCTCGTTTTAAAAATGGCCAAAACCATAGCTGAAGGTATTAATGAAGCACAACGACGTTATCCTGCAAAGCCAGCAATCACTCCATTTACATGGTCATTCAAGAAAGAAAAAACACTATAATTGTTCGGCTTATAAAAATAAAGGAAGGGATGCCCCCTTCCTTTATTTTTATGCATGATACATGTATTACAGGGACCAAGTTGCACCCTGTTCCAGCCCATAGGAATTTAAGACGAGATATTTTCTTGATCAATTAAATCTAGTATTCTCTCTAAATCTTCTTTCGAAAAGAATTCTATTTCTATCTTTCCTTTTTTCTTGGTTTGTTTTATCGTCACGCTTGTCCCAAGTTTCTCTCGTAAGATAGACTCTCTTTGCTTTATGAATATATCTTTTTTCGGTTGTTTAGCATTTTTCGTTTCACGTGAAACAGTATCATTTAACTGATGAATATAATTCTCCAACTGTCGAACATTCATCGTTTCTTTAAGGATTTTTTCTATGACAGACGTAAGGAGCTCTTTTTTCTTTAATCCTAGCAACGCCCGACCATGACCCATGGAAATCTTACCTTCCGAGATATAATCCCTAATCTCTTCAGGCAAGGAGAGCAAGCGGACATAATTCGCTATATGAGGCCGGCTTTTTCCGAGACGGTGCGCCAGCTGTTCCTGGGTGAAATTTAATTTCTCAAGCAATGTTTGATAGGCTGCTGCTTCCTCTATCGGGTTTAAATCTTCCCGTTGAAGGTTTTCTAATATTGCCAGTTCCATCATCTGCTGTTCATTTAATTCTCTCACAACGACGGGAACAGTATTTAATCCCGCTTCTTTCGCCGCTCGATAACGTCTTTCTCCGGCAACTATTTCAAACCCTCTAATACTTTTCCGGGCAATAATCGGTTGTAGGATTCCGTGCTCCATAATTGACTGTTTAAGTTCTTCAATCGCTTCAGTTCGGAAGTTTTTTCGAGGCTGATAAGGATTCGGTCTTAATTCCCTCAATTTGATTTCCTGTACAGTTTCATCCTTGCTGACTTCTACATTAGGAAAGAGTGCGTCGAGTCCCTTTCCGAGTCCTTTAGCCATTTGAGACCACTTCCTTTGCCAATTGTAGATAGACTTCCGCACCTCGTGATTTCGGATCGTAAATAATGATTGGTTCTCCATGGCTAGGCGCTTCACTTAGACGAACGTTTCGAGGAATAATGGTTTGATATACCTTATCCTGAAAGTATTTTTTTACTTCCTCGATCACTTGAAGACCTAAATTGGTTCTAGCATCCAACATCGTTAACAATACACCTTCAATTTTCAAATCATGATTTAAATGCTTTTGTACGAGACGGACCGTATTTAACAGTTGACTTAACCCCTCCAACGCATAATATTCACATTGGACTGGAATTAACACCGCATCAGCTGCTGTTAAGGCGTTCAGCGTGAGTAGGCCTAAGGAAGGCGGACAGTCTATGACGATATAATCAAACTGGCCTTGCACCTCTTCTAATGCCCGCTTCAATCGGATTTCCCTGGAGATGGTTGGCACCAGCTCAATTTCTGCACCTGCTAATTGAATCGTCGCAGGTATGGCATATAAGTTTTCTACCTTCGTTTCCAAGATTACGGAGCTAGCTTCTACATCATCTACCAATACATCATAAATACACTGCTCCACATCCGCTTTATCTATACCAGTGCCGCTAGTCGCATTTCCCTGAGGATCTATATCGACCAACAGGACTTTCTTTCCTATATATGCAAGGCAAGCACTGAGGCTGACCGAAGTTGTCGTTTTTCCTACACCGCCTTTTTGATTGGCAATGGCGAGAATCTTCCCCACGAATTCACCCGCTTTCAACATCTTATCATTCTATTAACGTACTATATTTCTTCTATTTTATCATGAATAATCACGAAGGTACTCGAATTCTTAAATTCGACGGAAAATTCGGTATTCTTTCAAATTATTTAAATCTTGCAGTTTATGAAGATAATTATTACATCTTTTGATTGCAGTCCATAATAAAAAAACTTGGTAATCGATGACTACCAAGCGGGGGATGAATCTAGATTAAGATTTTTTCTTTGGAATTTTTATCGTAAACTGATAATATTCCTCAAATTCCTCTTCTTCTGCATCCAGGTTTATTCCATTGTCCGTTACCATATTCAACGATTGACGGATTGTATTAACCGCAATCCTCATGTCCCTACTGAATGCCTTGCGTTTCGGCTTAGGCTTTGCACTTTCCTTTGTGCCTGTGAGGAGCTTGACAACCAACTCTTCCGTCTGCTTGACGTTCAAGCCTCTTTCAATGACTTCCTGGAGCAGCTTAACCTGATTTTCCGGATTTTTCAATGGAATCAATGAACGGGCATGACGCTCCGTAATCTGTTTTTGAAGCACTGCATCTTGGACTTCCTGTGGCAATTTCAATAGCCGAAGCTTATTAGCTACGGTTGATTGGCCAATTCCTAATCTCTGGGCGAGTGCTTCCTGCGTTAAATTATGAAGCTCTATCAATTTTCCATAAGCTAAGGCTTCTTCGATAGGAGTCAATTCTTCACGCTGAAGATTCTCTATTAAAGCCACTGAAGCCGTCTCTGTATCCGTGAAATCCTTGACAATGGCGGGTGCAAACTCCCAGCCAAGCTTTTGCATTGCACGAAAACGACGCTCACCTGCAATGATTTCATATTTCCCTTGTTCATATGCCCTAACTACAATCGGTTGAATGATACCATGTGTATGAATCGTCTGAGCAAGTTCTGATATTTTATCGTCATTAAATACAGTCCTTGGTTGAAATCGATTTGGCACAATGTCAGAAATGGATATTTTCCTTATTTCTTCATTATTATTGCTTGGTGTCTCCATCTCTAGTTGCTGTTCTTCTTTTTCGCCAAACCTTAAGAACCGCGAAAAAGGATGCTTCATCTTCCTACACCACCTTTTAAAACTCCCAAATAACATATTCTCTATTGAAAGGACAAGTCCTGCATACATTTCCCGACATGAAAATACATATCGTCCATTACTGTATAAACATGTCGACTGGCGTCATGAAGGTATTTCCAAGGCCTAAATGTCCAGATGTTCGGATACGAGTCACCTGTCGTAAATTATTTCCCCGTCCGTTAAAAATGTCGTTTTGATTCTTCGTCACCAAGAATTAAAGCCGAAACGGTCAACTCATCACTTCTATCAAACTGTTTCTTCTAGGCAGCCTAATAAATCCTGAAAGGCGCTCTTACAGCGACTCAGTAGACTTTTGCCTGTCGGCTATTCAATAGGCTGTTTATTCGGGGTACCCGGTTTTCTTGGGTATTTTTTTGGTGTCTTCTTCACTTTTTTCACCGTAATGATGTTTCTCTCACTATTCTCTTCTGGCAATATGAAAGGATGTATTTCCTCTATTTTCCCACCTAATGTGAAGATTGCCTTTTTTCCTGTATCCATCTCATCATGGGCGCTTGCTGCTTTCATCGCAATGAATGTCCCATCCGTTTTTACAAGGGGTAAACATAGCTCACTCAAAACAGACATTCTAGCCACCGCTCTTGCCATAACAACATCATAGGCTTCACGGTGTTCCGGTTTCTGTGCAAAGGTTTCGGCGCGGTCATGATAAAATGATACGCCTGTCAATTGTAAAGAGTCGGCCAGATGATTTAAAAAAGAGATACGCTTATTCAACGAGTCAACGATTGATACATGGATATCCGGGAAACAAATCTTCAAAGGAATACTCGGGAAACCAGCTCCTGCACCCACATCGCAAATACGATGGGGCTTGTTGAAATCGAAATAAAAAGCTGCGCTGATTGAATCATAAAAATGCTTTAAATACACTTCTTCTTTATCGGTTATGGCCGTTAAGTTCATCTTCTCGTTCCATTCCACCAATAAATGATAATACATATCGAATTGTTCAAGCTGACGCGGAGAAAGCTCAATGCCTTTCTCCTGCAACGCTTGTTGGAATTGTTCAATATTCATGATTACTTCAATCCTTTTCGGGTATTTCCGTTTACTTAGAGATTCTAGCGATTTTTCCTTGTTCTAAATAAACAAGCAAGATAGAGACATCAGCAGGGTTTACACCTGAAATCCGGGAAGCCTGGGCAACGGATAGAGGGTGTACCTGTTTTAATTTTTGGCGAGCCTCTGTAGCTAATCCATTGATTGCATCATAGTCGATGTTCTCCGGAATTTTTTTATTCTCCATTTTCTTGAGGCGGTCAACTTGCTGTAAGGATTTTTCAATATATCCTTCATATTTGACCTGGATTTCCACTTGTTCCTTCACTTCATCGCTTAGTTCGTCATCACTCGGAGCAAGTTTTTGTATGTGAGAATAATTCATTTCAGTGCGCTTTAATAAATCAGAAGCGCGAATGCCATCTTTTAGTTCGCTCCCGCCACTTTCGATGATAATGTCCTGCACCTCTTGAGTAGGTTTGATGAAGGTGGATTTTAATCGTTCCCGTTCTGCCTCCACTGCCGTTCTTTTCGCAAGGAAACGATTGTAGCGCTCCTCCTTGATCATTCCGATATTATATCCTATTTCCGTCAAACGTAAGTCTGCATTATCGTGACGCAGTAGTAATCGGTATTCTGCACGCGAAGTCAGTAGGCGATAAGGTTCATTCGTACCTTTCGTAACAAGGTCATCAATCAAAACGCCAATATAAGCGTCTGAACGGCTTAGGATAAGTTCTTCTTTTTCCAATGCTTTCAAGCCTGCATTAATCCCTGCCATTAAACCTTGACCTGCTGCTTCCTCATAACCGGATGTTCCATTAATTTGTCCTGCTGTATATAGGTTTTTCACTTTCTTCGTTTCCAAAGTTGGCCAAAGTTGTGTCGGAACGATTGCATCATATTCAATGGCATATCCTGCGCGCATCATCTCAGCTTTTTCAAGGCCTGGAATGGTTTGCAGGATTCTAATTTGAACATCTTCAGGAAGGCTGGTAGATAGCCCTTGCACATAAACCTCTTTTGTATTACGCCCTTCTGGTTCCAAGAAAATCTGGTGCCGTGGCTTATCATTAAAGCGAACGACCTTATCTTCTATCGATGGGCAGTAACGAGGGCCCGTCCCTTTAATCATTCCAGAATACATAGGGGAACGGTGTAGGTTCGAATCAATGAGCTGGTGAGTCCCTTCATTGGTATACGTTAACCAACATGGTAATTGGTCGGTTATGAACTTTGTCGTTTCAAAAGAAAAGGCACGTGGAACGACATCACCCGGCTGAATTTCCGTTTTACTGTAATCAATAGAAGAACTATTCACACGTGGAGGGGTTCCAGTTTTAAAACGAACCAAATCAAACCCCAATTCTTCCAAATGTTCGGAAAGCCTGATGGAAGGTTGCTGATTGTTAGGGCCGCTTGAATATTTTAGTTCCCCTAAAATGATCTCGCCTCGTAAATAGGTACCTGTTGTGATAACGACCGTTTTTGCACGGTAAATCGCACCCGTTTTCGTAAGCACACCTGTACAAACGCCATCTTCAACAATCAATTCCTCGACCATTCCTTGAATTAACGTCAAATTCGGCTCATCTTCTATTGTTTTTTTCATTTCTTGCTGATAAAGAAATTTATCCGCTTGTGCACGTAAAGCACGAACAGCCGGACCTTTAGCCGTATTTAACATTCTCATTTGAATATGGGTCTTATCGATATTTTTCCCCATTTCACCGCCTAAGGCGTCAATTTCCCGGACAACAATCCCTTTTGCTGGACCCCCAACAGAAGGATTACATGGCATAAAGGCAACCATATCCAAGTTAATCGTTATCATCAATGTTTTGGCACCGACTCTAGCAGAAGCAAGGCCCGCTTCACTTCCTGCATGGCCCGCTCCAACTACAATGACGTCATAGTTTCCTGCTTCATATTGCATATTATTTTCCTCCTTCTCCTCTTATTTTCCTAAACAAAATTGCGAGAACAATTGATTGATTAAACCATCCTGAACACTTTCACCAATGACTTCACCGAGTAGCTCCCAAGCCTTTGTGAAATCAATCTGTACTAAATCGATAGGGGTACCCATTTCAATCGCTTCCATTGAATCCTCAATTGCTTGCAAAGCCTGTCCAAGTAGAGCAATATGACGGGCGTTAGAAACATAGGTAATGTCGCCCGCCTCCAAAGAGCCCTCAAAGAATAAAGCAGCAATTGCTTCTTCCAACTCATCGACGCCCTGATCTTCAAGTAACGATGTAGTGACTATTTTATGAGAGGTTGCCTTTTCCTTAACCTGCTGCATATTAATTTTCTGTGGCAAATCCGTTTTATTGATGATGACGATGACATCCATTCCCTCGACCGCTTGAAACAGCTTTTCATCTTCCGGTGTAAAGTCATCGGAGTAATTTAAAACAAGTAAAATTAAGTCCGCCTCTTTTAAAACAGCTCGAGATCGTTCCACACCAATCCGCTCGACGATATCTTCTGTTTCTCGAATGCCAGCTGTATCGACAAGTTTAAGAGGGACTCCACGAACATTGACATACTCCTCGATAACATCTCGGGTTGTCCCTGGAACATCAGTCACAATCGCCTTATTTTCATGTACTAAGCTGTTTAGCAAAGAAGATTTTCCGACATTCGGACGCCCGATGATGACTGTTGCCAATCCATCACGCAAAATTTTTCCTTGTTGAGCCGTCCGGAGAAGCTTCTCGATCTCCACCTTCACATAGTTGCCCTTTTCCAAAAATAATCGATGGGTCATTTCTTCCACATCATCATATTCCGGGTAATCTATATTAACCTCGACTTGTGCGAGAGTCTGTAGTATTTCATGGCGTAGCTTTTGGATTAATTTCGAAAGGCGTCCTTCCATTTGTCCCAAAGCAACATTCATCGCTTTATCCGTTTTGGCACGTATTAAGTCCATGACGGCCTCTGCCTGGGAAAGATCGATTCTTCCATTCAAGAAAGCTCGTTTTGTAAATTCACCAGGCTCTGCTAAACGCGCTCCCTGTGAGAGGATAAGCTGTAATACCCGATTTACCGAAACGATTCCACCATGACAATTTATTTCTACGACATCTTCCCTCGTAAACGTTTTGGGACCTTTCATGACAGAAACCATAACTTCTTCAATGATTTCTCCTGTTTTTGGCACCATTAAGTGCCCGTAATGAATGGTATGTGAATCCACTTCACGTAAACTCTTACCGCTTGGACCCTTAAAAATTCTATCGGCTATTTCTATGGCCTCATCACCGCTGATTCTTACGATGGCTATTGCCCCTTCCCCTAAGGGAGTTGAAATGGCGGTGATTGTATCGAATTCCATGCTTTCACCTCTTATATATTAATGTTTCTATATTTATCTGCTAAAGAAAAAATGTTTGAATCCCTAAATTACAACAATAACACAGTATAATCCCGAAAAAAAGTAGATACTCCTTCCTTTCAGGAGTTATCCACACGCCTTGAAATTCTGGATTCTGTACCCTTCATTTTAACTTATCCACATGTGAATAACAAATAAAGCCTAACTTTCTTACTTGCTCCAAAAGTCATCTTAAAACTTGTCGATTATTATTTAATTTGAATGGTCCTCAAGGAATTAATTTTTCAAATTCGGCTTTTCTTACGTCCAATTGAACAAAAAAAAAACCTTCGCTTAATAAGCAGAAGGTTCATTTAACCGGAGTAATGACCAAATGGCGAAACGGCTCAGTACCATTTGAAGTGGTCTTGATTTTCGGAAAACGAAGAAGTGCCTTATGAATCACTTTTCGTTCATAGGAAGGCATTGGCTCTAAAGCAACAGTTTTACCAGTTTTCAAGGATTTATTAGCCATTCTTTCAGCTAATTGAATTAAAGTATCCGTTCGACGGTTGCGATAATCCTCCGCGTCCACAGTCACATTCAAAAACTGCTTTGAATGACGGTTGGCAACCAATTGCGTTAAATACTGAAGGGAATTTAACGTCTGACCCCTCTTACCAATTAATAATGCAATTTTTTCACCTGACAATTGGAACGTTACGTTCTTCCCCTGGTGCTGGACGAAAACTTCCGCCTCCACTCCCATTTCTCGAGTGATATCCTGCAAGAATTTCCGTGATTCTTCAACGGGATCTGCAGGCAATGTCACATGGACGATTGCTTGCCTTGCCCCGAACAAACCTAAGAATCCTTTTCTTCCTTCATCTTCAATTTCTATCTCCACGCGATCTCTTGTGCTGTTAAGTTGAGCTAAAGCTGAATTTACTGCTTCTTCGACAGATTGTCCTGTAGCAGTTATCTTTTTCACTTTTTCTTTGCTCCCTCCACGTTTTTCGCAGCTGCTTTTCTAAGATCTGGACCTTTGATGAAATATGTTTGAACGATGCCGAAAAGGTTACCTACTACCCAATAAAGTGAAAGAGCAGCTGGGAAATTAAATGCAAAAATAACAATCATAACTGGCATGATGTAAAGCATCATCGTCATTTGTGCCGCCATTTGCGGATTTGAATTCATTCCGCTCATTGACAACTTTTGTTGAATGAAGGTTGTAATACCAGCAACGATCGGCAAGATATATAATGGATCTGGAGATCCTAAATCAAACCAGAGAAAACTATGCAGTGAAATCTCATGCGTACGGCTGATTGCATGGTAAAAACCAATTAAAATTGGCATTTGAACCACAATCGGTAAACAACCTGCCAATGGATTCACATTATATTTTGAAAATAACGCCATTGTTTCTTGCTGTAGTTTTTGTTGTGTGGCAGCGTCTTTTGAGCTGTATTTTGCTTGAAGTTCTTTCAATTCTGGTTGAATGGCTTGCATGGCTTTTGAGCTCTTCACCTGTTTAATCATAAGTGGAAGTAAAATTAAACGTATCATTAAGGTAACCACAATGATTCCCAATCCATAACTTCCGCCAAACAATTCAGAAATATAAATAATGAGGGATGATAACGGATAGACAATATATGAATTCCAGAACCCTTCACTATCTGCCGTTATCGGTTCTTTAATTTCCGTACACCCTGATAGCAACATCATTATGGAAGCTAAACCAATGATGAGTAATATTCGTTTCTTCAACCGTTTTTTCCTCCTAACTTCAATCAATCTTTTTTGAATAAATGTAACCTGATAACAAATGAACTACAAGGAAAAGTCATCCACTTATTAACAAAGAAATTCTATTTTTCAAAGCAATATATCTAACTATGTCGAAAACAGGAGTTTTTTTGGCATTAATGAAGCATTATCTTTTTTTTATATTAAAGTTTAATGATTTAGAACGTTTCAGGACATGGATCAAACTGCTTTTCACTTCGTTGAAATCCATTTCTGCAGCGGGTTTTCTAGCAATCACAATATAGTCTTTTCCCTCATCTATATTTTCTTTCAATTCCAGGAAAGCTTGCCTTATGTACCTTTTGATCTGATTCCGAACAACGGCATTGCCAATTTTTTTACTGACAGAGAGACCGATGCGGAAATGTTCCTGCTCAGGCTTTTGAAGGACATAGATTACAAATTGTCGATTAGCAGAGGATTCTCCTTTTTTAAAAACAAGCTGGAACTCGTCCTCTTTCTTTATCCTTAACTTTTTTTTCATCTTTACACCTTCATTAAATGAATTGAGTCTCAGTAAATCCTTTATTCTGCGAAAAAAAACCACTGAGACTTTTCAGTGGTCTTATGCAGATAGTACTTTTCTACCTTTACGGCGACGTGCAGCGATTACGTTACGTCCGTTTTTCGTGCTCATACGTGCACGGAAACCGTGAACTTTACTATGTTTGCGATTATTCGGTTGATAAGTTCTTTTCATTATATGACACCTCCCTGAGGAATAACAGTTAAAGACAGTCTTTACAATTATATAGATGTTGGTTTGAACTTGTCAACTACATCTAAAAAATATTTCTTTTTTACTTAATGTCCAGTGGGTCTTTTTGTACTACCTAGCTTATTGTAAATGATTTTGCCTATAACTGATATAGAAATTTTTGGTCAGAAGGAATTTTTCATGAAATTCTTCCTTCAGATCATCCTTCTTTTACTACCTTACCATGCAGAAAACAAATGGACAAAAACAAATGAGCCGCATAATGGGAATTATGTTTTTGGGGAATGGTATACAACAGGTTTTACAATCAGTCCTTCTACAATTTTTACAGCATCAATACTTCTTTAAACATCCGGCTGTGGATAAAATTCGACACGTTTTTTTCTATCCACAGCCCGTTTCGTGTAGTTTTGCACAAAAAAGTAGCCTGTGGAAAAGTTTTTCCCACAGGCCCATTGAGTTGTGGATAAAGTTTACTAAGTCATTGCAACACGTCCAAATATCTGATATTATATTTGTGTTTTCACTCTGAATAACTTTATCCACACATACCGGTTATCCACAGACTGTGCATAACATGTGGATAGTTTATTCAACCTGTGCATATTAATCTGTCCACAAACAGTGGATATTGTCGAAAACCCTTTTTTCTTCTTATTATATATTTCTAGAAATACCTGTTGATGAATAAACATACGGACCTGCATCTTATTAGTGGATGCTATTTATACAAAGGTTGTACAACGCGCGATATAGTTCCAGGGACCCCACCTTTTTGTGACATCCAATATCCCTTATACAGCTCACCGAACCTTTGCTGTCCAAATTTATTTTAAAGACAGCGATCGATGAGTTTATTTGTGCCTAGACCTTTTAATACTATAAAAAAATATTTTGCAAAGGAGGGATAAGTTTGGATAACATCGATAGCCTCTGGAATCAGGCACTCGGAAAAATCGAAAAAAAAATCAGTAAACCAAGCTTTGAAACTTGGCTTAAATCTACTAAAGCTTATTTACTTCAAGGTGATATTTTAACAGTCACCGCTCCCAATGAATTTGCTAGGGACTGGCTCGAGGAACGCTATTCACACCTCATTTCCGATGTTTTATTTGAACTAACGGGTGAGGAATTGGAAGCGAAATTTATTATCCCTCCCAATCAGGAAGATGATGACTTTTCCGCTCCTGTTCAACCTAAGAAGATTAAAAAACAGGATAAGGAAAACAATCCATTTCCACAGCACATGCTGAATTCGAAAAATACTTTTGATACGTTTGTCATCGGCTCCGGCAATCGTTTTGCCCATGCTGCGTCTCTCGCTGTCGCAGAAGCACCTGCTAAAGCCTATAACCCTTTATTTATCTATGGAGGGGTAGGACTTGGTAAAACTCATTTAATGCATGCCATCGGTCATTACGTATTAGAGCATAATCCCAAGGCCAAAGTTGTTTATTTGTCATCTGAAAAATTCACGAACGAATTCATCAATTCTATCCGAGATAACAAAGCAGGAGAATTTCGTGATAGGTACCGGACCGTTGATGTTTTATTAATTGATGATATTCAATTCTTAGCAGGAAAAGAACAAACTCAAGAAGAGTTTTTCCATACATTCAATGCCTTGCATGAAGAAAGTAAACAGATCGTCATCTCGAGTGATCGTCCACCCAAAGAAATTCCCACGCTCGAAGATCGGCTCCGTTCCCGCTTTGAATGGGGTTTAATAACGGATATTACCCCGCCTGATTTAGAAACTAGGATTGCCATTTTACGTAAGAAGGCAAAAGCAGAGGGACTGGATATTCCGAATGAAGTCATGCTCTATATCGCCAATCAAATCGATTCGAATATAAGGGAGCTCGAAGGTGCACTTATTCGTGTTGTAGCTTATTCTTCGTTAATCAATAAAGATATCAATGCTGATTTGGCAGCTGAAGCATTGAAAGACATCATCCCAAGCTCAAAACCTAAAATAATCACGATTTTGGAAATACAAAAAACAGTCGGTGAGCATTACAGCGTGAAACTAGAGGATTTCAAGGCGAAGAAACGGACTAAATCCGTCGCCTTTCCAAGACAGATCGCCATGTACCTTTCCCGGGAGATGACTGATTTCTCCCTACCTAAAATAGGTGATGAGTTTGGGGGGCGTGACCATACAACGGTAATCCATGCCCATGAAAAGATTTCGAAGCTCATGCAAACGGATACTCAGCTTCAACGTCAGGTTAAAGAAATCCAGGATCAGTTGAAGGTATAATGGTTACTGGATACTGTGTATAACTAGTGACTACTTACACACAGTCTGTCCACATGTGGATAGACTGTTTTATCTTAGGTTAAACTCACTTATCCACATATCCACAAGACCTACTACTATTACTACTATCTTTTTTAAATAAAATTATTAATAAAATGCCTCTTTTGGCAATTAAAATTGGAGGATGGAACATGAGATTCGTAATTCAAAGAGATCGATTAGTTCATAGTGTCCAAGAAGTAATGAAAGCTGTCACATCGAGAACCACGATTCCTATTTTAACGGGGATAAAAATAAGTGTTACAACAGAAGGTGTTACATTAACGGGAAGTGACTCTGATATTTCCATTCAATCATTTATTCCAGCCGAAGTAGATGGTGATGAGATTGTTGAAGTGAAAAGCAGCGGAGGTATTGTCCTAAATGCTCGCTTTTTCAGTGAAATTGTCAAAAAGTTGCCGATGGATACTGTAGAAATCGAAGTACAAAATAATTTTCAAACGATTATTCGATCTGGTAAAGCGGAATTCAATTTAAATGGACTCGATCCTGAAGAATATCCTCATTTACCGATCATCGAAGAAGAAAATATTTTTAAACTTCCCACCGACCTTCTAAAAACATTGATTCGCCAAACTGGGTTTGCTGTGTCCACCTCAGAAACACGGCCCATCTTAACAGGTGTAAACTTGAGGGTCCAAGATGATGAATTAACCTGTATTGCAACAGATAGCCACAGATTGGCCATGAGGACAGCAAAAATAGAAAATAAAATCAATGGGACCTATAGTGTTGTCATTCCTGGGAAAAGCTTGAGTGAATTGAGTAAAATCCTTGATGATACAAACGAACTTATCGAAATCGTCATAACGGATAACCAAGTTTTATTCAAAGCAGAGAATTTATTGTTCTTCTCGCGTCTGCTTGAAGGGAACTACCCAGATACTTCCCGATTGATTCCTACAGATAGCAAAACAGATGTAATCGTCCACACGAAAGATTTCTTGCAAGCAATTGATCGGGCATCTTTATTAGCTAGAGAAGGAAGAAATAATGTGGTTAAGTTAACAACCATTGAAGGTCGCATTATTGAAGTATCTTCCAATACACCTGAAATAGGTAAAGTAAGTGAGGAAGTACAAGCTGAAGCCATCGAAGGAGAAGATTTAAAAATATCCTTCAGCGCAAAATTTGTCATGGATGCCTTAAAGGCTTTAGAAGGATCGGATATCAAAATCAATTTCACCGGAGCCATGCGTCCATTCGTTATCCGACCGCTACATGATGAATCCATGCTCCAATTGATTCTGCCTGTAAGAACTTATTAAAATACTAGTTAAAAAATTAAAGACCTGATTAGCAGGTCTTTAATTTTTTATGCAAATATATAAATGCCTTGGACTACTCAGGAAAATTACCTACCAAAAAAAGGGTGGACAAAAGCTTTACTTTGTCTTAATCCAATTTATTTAGTAAAATAGAGTATTACAGACTACTTAGAAATGAGTGAAGCACCGAATGGACTCAATAAAAATAACTACGGAATATATCACATTAGGACAATTCTTGAAAGTAGCCGATTTAATTCAAAGCGGCGGAATGTCAAAATGGTTTTTAAGTGAATATGAAGTTTTCATCAACGGCGAATTAGATGTGAGACGAGGCAGAAAGTTACGATCAGGAGATAAGATAGAAATTCCTGAATTCGGCACCTACACAATAACTAGCTAAAACAAAAGGGAAGAGCGGATCATGTATATTGAAAATATAAGTTTGAAAAACTACCGCAACTATACCGATTTAGACCTTGCCTTTGAAAATAAGGTAAATGTAATCCTTGGGGAAAATGCTCAAGGCAAAACAAATGTCATGGAATCCATTTTTGTTTTAGCAATGGCAAAATCCCATAGGACTTCAAATGATAAAGAACTTATTCGCTGGGATGAAGAGTATGCTAAAATAGAAGGCAGAGTAAGAAAAAGAAATACATCAATCCCACTTGAGCTGACCATTTCAAAAAAAGGTAAAAAGGCGAAATGTAACCATATTGAGCAAAGGAAATTAAGTCAGTATGTCGGCAATATGAATGTGGTCATGTTTGCTCCTGAGGACCTTAATCTCGTAAAGGGAAGTCCTCAAGTCAGACGCCGTTTTATAGATATGGAAATTGGCCAGGTTTCTCCCGTATACCTTCATGATATGAGCCAATATCATAAAATACTTCAACAAAGAAATCATTACTTAAAACTTCTGCAGACTCGTAAACAAAAGGATGAGGCGATGCTTGGTGTATTAACTGACCAAATTATTCAGTATGCAGCGAAAATTGTCGAAAGAAGGTTTCACTTTCTTTCCAAGCTTCAGCAATGGGCAGAGCCGATTCATTCAGGGATCTCCAGGAACCTAGAAGTATTGAAAATCCAATATAAACCGTCGCTTGATGTATCAGAATCCATGAATTTGACGAAAATAATAGAAGTATACACAGAAAAATTTGATAAAATAAAAGCAAGAGAAATCGAACGGGGCGTAACACTGATAGGACCTCATCGGGATGACTTGGTTTTTTATGTGAATGACCGTGATGTCCAAACCTATGGTTCCCAGGGGCAACAGCGTACGACTGCGCTTTCCTTGAAACTTGCTGAAATTGAATTAATTCATGAAGAAATCGGAGAGTATCCGATTTTATTATTGGATGATGTGTTATCGGAACTTGACGATTACCGTCAATCTCATTTGCTGAATACGATACAAGGAAAAGTGCAGACATTCGTGACGACTCCTTCTGTTGACGGAATCGATCACCAAACTCTAAGAGAAGCATCAACCTTTTATGTGAGTGAAGGCAGTATAAACAAGGTTAAATAACGAGGTGAAGGCATGTATCTCCATATTGGTGAGGATATTCTTGTAAAAACGGACGATATCATAGCTATTCTAGATAAAAAGATGCTTCAATCCTCTCCGATATTCGATGAATTCTTAGAGAAAAGGGTAGATGTAATCTCTCATTTAACAAAAAACTCGGTTAAATCGATTGTAGTGACAGAAAAGCAGGTCTATTATTCGCCGCTTGCCTCGGTCACGCTCAAAAGGCGCTCACAGCAATCACCATCCTTAATCGATGAATAAATGCTTTATAGATGTTTAGAGTAATCCTTTAAAAGTGATAAATGCCAAAAGAAAAGTGTAGGTGATACGTATGACAATGGAACAAAAAGAAGTACAAGCTCAGGCATACGATGAGAATCAGATACAGGTTTTAGAAGGCTTAGAAGCAGTACGTAAGCGTCCCGGAATGTATATCGGTACAACGTCTGCAAAGGGACTTCACCATCTTGTTTGGGAAATTGTCGATAATAGTATTGATGAAGCGCTAGCAGGTTTTTGTGATGAAATCCGAGTCACGATTGAAAAAGACAACAGCATCACTGTTGTAGATAACGGTCGAGGTATTCCAGTAGGCATCCATGAAAAAATGGGACGTCCTGCCGTAGAGGTCATCATGACGGTCCTTCATGCTGGAGGAAAATTTGGCGGCGGAGGCTATAAGGTTTCCGGAGGTCTGCATGGTGTAGGCGCTTCAGTCGTAAATGCCCTTTCCACTGTTTTAGAAGTATTTGTTCATCGTGATGGAAAAATACATTATCAGCAATTTAACCGCGGTGTACCTAAAGAAGATCTGAAGGTTATTGGCGAAACCGATCATACGGGTACAACGGTCCATTTCATACCAGATCCAGAAATATTCACGGAATCCTTGGAATATGATTTTGATACATTAGCCACCCGTATTCGTGAGCTAGCATTCTTGAATAAAGGCCTGAAGTTGGTCATAGAAGACAAGCGTGAAGAAGAAGAAAAAATCAAAGAATTCCACTATGAAGGCGGCATTAAGTCTTATGTGGAGCATTTGAACCGTTCAAAACAAGTGCTACATGAGGAGCCAATCTTCATGGAAGGCGAGCGGGATGGCATTACTGTCGAATTGGCTTTACAATACAACGATAGCTATATCAGTAACGTTTTTTCTTTTGCCAATAATATTCATACGTATGAAGGTGGTACGCATGAATCAGGTTTCAAGACTGCATTGACCCGGGTGATTAATGATTATGCCCGGAAAAATAGCTTATTAAAAGAAGCGGACTCCAATTTTTCAGGTGAGGATGTGCGTGAAGGTCTAACGGCCATCATTTCCATTAAGCATCCTGAGCCGCAATTCGAAGGACAAACTAAAACCAAACTGGGCAATTCCGAGGTTAGAACGGTTACAGATTCCATTCTCTCGGAAAGGTTGGATTCTTTCTTATATGAAAATCCTTCCGTAGCCAGAAAAATTATAGATAAAGGGCTTATGGCTGCAAGGGCACGGATGGCTGCCAAGAAAGCTCGTGAGTTAACAAGAAGAAAGAGTGCCTTGGAAGTCTCCAATCTACCAGGAAAACTAG
Organism: Peribacillus sp. NPDC097675; assembly: GCF_050277655.1. Taxonomy (NCBI): domain Bacteria; kingdom Bacillati; phylum Bacillota; class Bacilli; order Caryophanales; family Bacillaceae; genus Peribacillus; species Peribacillus sp. NPDC097675. The sequence goes on from NZ_JBNNSK010000012.1 coordinate 148,263, forward strand.
CAGATTGTTCATCCAAGGATCCAAGCATCAGCGAACTATATATCGTGGAAGGAAACTCGGCGGGAGGATCTGCTAAACAAGGTCGTGACCGTCACTTCCAAGCAATATTGCCACTACGGGGTAAAATTCTAAACGTAGAAAAAGCACGATTGGATCGCATTCTTCATAACGAGGAAATCGGTACGATTATTACAGCACTTGGAACGGGTATCGGTGATGAATTTAATATTGAGAAGGCAAGATATCATAAAATTGTCATCATGACCGATGCCGATGTAGATGGTGCCCATATCAGAACGTTAATGCTGACATTCTTCTACCGCTATATGAGAAAAATTATCGAGTATGGTTATATTTATATCGCCCAGCCACCTCTTTTCAAGATACAACAAGGGAAAAAAGTGGACTATGCCTATAATGACCGAGAGCTTGAACAAATCATGGCAAGCCTACCGAGCACTCCGAAGCCTAACTTACAACGTTATAAAGGGCTGGGGGAAATGAATCCAGAGCAACTATGGGATACAACCATGAGCCCTGATACAAGAACGTTGCTCCAAGTTAGTTTGAAAGACGCTGCCGAGGCAGATGAAACTTTCGAGATGTTGATGGGGGACAAGGTTGAGCCGCGACGTAATTTCATTGAAGAAAATGCGATTTATGTAAAAAATCTAGATATTTAATTTTTTCGACAGGATGAGGGTATGTCCTGTTCTTTTACATAGTGCACGATCAGTTTGAAAAATGAGAGTAAAAGCTTTATATAGGAGGTTGGCTCCATGTCAGAAATTGAAAGATCAGGTGTAAAGGAAATAAATATAAGTACTGAGATGCGAACATCATTTTTGGATTATGCGATGAGTGTTATCGTTTCTCGGGCTTTGCCTGATGTAAGGGATGGGTTGAAACCGGTCCACCGAAGAATCCTCTATGCAATGAATGATCTGGGAATGACTTCGGATAAACCATTTAAAAAATCAGCCCGTATTGTCGGTGAAGTAATCGGTAAATATCACCCGCATGGTGATTCTGCAGTGTATGAAACGATGGTCCGGATGGCACAGCCTTTTAACTATCGTTATATGCTAGTTGATGGCCACGGAAATTTTGGTTCGGTCGATGGTGACCAAGCGGCGGCTATGCGTTATACAGAAGCGAGAATGTCGAAGATTTCCATGGAATTGCTCCGAGATCTAAACAAAGATACGGTTGACTACCAAGATAACTATGATGGTTCAGAGAGAGAACCTGCGGTAATGCCAGCTCGATTCCCTAATCTTTTAGTGAATGGTTCATCTGGAATAGCCGTCGGAATGGCTACCAATATACCTCCTCACCAATTAGGGGAGATTATAGATGGGGTCTTGGCTTTAAGTAAGAATCCTGACATCACGATTCCAGAGCTAATGGAATACATTCCTGGACCAGATTTCCCGACTGCCGGGTTGATATTAGGCCGCAGTGGCATTAGAAAAGCCTATGAAACTGGAAAAGGCTCTATCATACAGAGGGCTAGAGTGGAAATTGAAGAGAAATCGAATGGTAAGCAAGTCATCGTCGTTAACGAAATCCCTTATCAAGTGAATAAGGCAAGGTTGATTGAGAAAATAGCCGAGCTTGCCCGAGATAAGAAAATTGAGGGAATCACCGATCTTCGGGACGAATCAGATCGTAACGGTATGCGTATTGTCATGGAACTTCGGAAGGACGTAAATGCAAATGTCCTTTTAAATAATCTATACAAGCATACCGCTATGCAGACGACCTTTGGAATCAACCTACTTGCTTTGGTCGATGGACAACCTAAAGTCCTGAACTTGAAGGAATGCCTGTATCACTATTTAGAACATCAAAAAATCGTCATTCGGCGCAGAACGGAATTCGAATTAAGAAAAGCGGAAGCTCGTGCCCACATATTAGAAGGGTTACGTGTTGCTCTCGATAATTTAGATGCCGTCATTACATTAATCCGTGGTTCACAAACTACAGAGGTAGCTCGTGAAGGATTAATGACGCAATTTTCACTTTCAGAAAAACAAGCCCAAGCTATTTTAGATATGCGTCTACAGCGCCTAACTGGTTTGGAAAGGGAAAAAATTGAAGAGGAATACCAAACGTTAATGGCGTTAATCGCAGAATATAAATCGGTTCTTGCCAATGAGGAAAAAGTTCTTGAAATTATTCGTGAAGAGCTTCTTGAAATTAAAGAACGCTTCAATGATAAACGGAGAACTGAAATCACGTTAGTAGGCTTTGAGAGCCTAGAAGACGAAGATTTAATCCCAGAGGAAAATATTATCGTGACACTGACCCATAACGGATATATCAAACGTTTGCCGGCAACTACCTATCGTAGCCAAAAACGCGGTGGACGAGGCATACAGGGTATGGGTACGAATGCTGATGACTTTGTTGATCATCTATTAACAACTTCGACGCATGATACCTTATTATTCTTTACTAATAAAGGGAAAGTCTATCGAACTAAAGGATATGAAATTCCTGAATATGGACGTACAGCAAAAGGGCTACCACTTATCAACTTGTTAGAAGTGGATAAAGGTGAATGGGTCAATGCAATCATTCCGGTAAAGGAATTTGCTGATGATTGGTATCTATTCTTTACAACCAGACATGGAATATCCAAGCGTACGCCGCTTTCATCTTTCGCCAATATCCGGAATAATGGTTTGATAGCTGTAGGCCTTCGTGAGGACGATGAACTGATTTCCGTACGACTTACGAACGGAGAGAAACAAATTATCATCGGAACAAAAGCTGGGATGATGATTCGTTTCCCAGAAACAGATGTCCGCACAATGGGTCGTACTGCTGCTGGCGTAAAAGGAATTTCCTTACGAGCTTCCGATGAGGTAATTGGTATGGAAATCTTGGAAGAGAATGAAGAAGTCCTAATCGTTACGAAAAATGGCTATGGAAAAAGAACAAACGCTGAGGAATACCGTATCCAAAGCCGGGGCGGTAAAGGAATCAAAACTTGTAATGTCACTGAGAAAAACGGTGAACTTATTGCCGTTAAAACAGTGACAGGAGAAGAAGAGGATTTAATGCTGATTACGGCTGCTGGCGTATTGATCCGTATGGAAGTTGAAGGAATTTCCAAGACGGGTCGTAATACACAGGGCGTTAAGCTTATCCGTCTTGAATCCTCAGATAATGAATATGTTTCGACAGTTGCCATTGTTGGGCGTGAAGAAGAAGAAGAAATTGATGAAGCAGTAGAAGGCACGGAAGAAAGTGCTCCTGTTGAAGACTCAGTAGAAAATGCTGAAAGTGTAGTGAAGGATGAGCCCGAAACAGACTCAGAAGAATAAAAATTAAACAAAGAAGGATCCTAGCTAATTATGCTGGATCCTTTTTTATGGGAATTTTGGCAAAAGAGAAAGAAAAGAAAGTATATGATTGGGTAAAAAGTTATGGGTTATTAGTTATGATTTTTATGGCTTATTACTTATATAATCCTAAAATAAAGAAAAAATATAGGTATTTAATCACAAATAAAGATGGTCAACTCTATATTTTACTAGTAAAATAAACTACATTAAACCACTGTTACAGAGGTGAGCAGTTTTGCTGGTAAAAACTAAATTTTTAATAGAAGGTTGCATCCTTTCAAAAGATATTAAGGGAAATGCAGGGCGTCCTATCATGAATGAAAAAACAATATTGAATTCAGAATTGATAGAAGTCTTACAGGTATTTTTGATAGAAGAGGTTAGCGTTGAAAAGACATTGATTGATGGTGAAAAATTCCTTCCAAAGGAAATCATCGATAATGAGCTGGATGACATAGAGGATATCTCAAATTTTATAACTCAATATTTAAAAACGGTACAAATCTATAAACAGCTTTTTAAAAACTGGCAGGCAGGAAGTAAGGTAGATGTCGCTCTAGTTCGTTCATTCCTTATCCCTTTAGTGGATAAAGCGCTGGAAGAACCCGATGACATCCTAAAACTCCACCATTACAGTACTAAAGAGGATTATATGTATCATCATGCTATATCAATCGGCTTAATAGGAGCATTCATTGCGTTTAAAATGAAATGTGAGTTACCGGATGTCTATCAAATAGCCCTAGGAGGGTGTTTAGCGGACTCTGGCATGGCAAAACTATCACCAAGCATTTTCAATAAAGCTACAACTTTAACGTTAGAAGAACATGATGAGATTCAGAATCACCCTATTATCAGTTACCAAATGATTAAAGATAGTTCAATCATTACGGATAGTGTGAAGTTAGCCGTACTAGAGCATCATGGGAGGTTGGATGGAAGTGGGTATCCCCAAAAGATAAGATCCAAACCGATGCACCTATTTTCGAAAATAATAGCAGTGGCAGATATCTTTCATGCCATGACGTCAGAAAGAGTCTATAGGAAAAAGCAATCGCCGTTTAAAGTTATAGAAATGATAATGCATGATAATTTCGGGAAATTTGACATTACGGTTATTCGAGCGCTATTAGCCGGCTTTTCTAGTTTTTCTATAGGTAGCAAAGTCAAACTGAACAATGGTATAAAGGCTGATATCATGTTTATTGATGCAAATTCAATAACTAGGCCACTTGTTCGAATACTTGATAGTGGGGAAATAATTAATTTAAGGTTAAATAGGGAGTTATATATAGAAGAAATCTTATAAGTTCATTAGAAGCTTACTACATTAATTGGGTAAGCTTCTTTTTGATTAAACTTAAATCTAGTGTAAGAAGTAGAGTTTTATTTTTATTTTGAAATAACACTTGCAATTGTTAGCTATAATAGATATACTAATTAAGTCGACAGCGAGATAAAAAAAGTTGTTGATAAAAAATAATATATTTGATATATTATTAAAGTCGCTTCACAGCGAATGCTTATTGCTCTTTGAAAACTGAACAAAACAAAGCGCCAACGTAAATTTTGAGTGAGCACACACTATTAAAAAAGCAAAATGAGCAAGTCAAACATTTCTTCGGAGAGTTTGATCCTGGCTCAGGACGAACGCTGGCGGCGTGCCTAATACATGCAAGTCGA
>NZ_JBNNSK010000013.1:0-87348 GCF_050277655.1 Peribacillus sp. NPDC097675
AGCGAAGAGGTCACACCCGTTCCCATTCCGAACACGGCAGTTAAGCTCTTCAGCGCCGATGGTAGTTGGGGGTTTCCCCCTGTGAGAGTAGGACGTCGCCAAGCTTATATCGTTCCGCAGTAGCTCAGTGGTAGAGCATTCGGCTGTTAACCGAACGGTCGTAGGTTCGAGTCCTACCTGCGGAGCCATATTGGAGAGCTGTCCGAGTGGCCGAAGGAGCACGATTGGAAATCGTGTAGACGGGTAACCCTGTCTCAAGGGTTCAAATCCCTTGCTCTCCGCCATTTATACCTGGCCCGTTGGTCAAGCGGTTAAGACACCGCCCTTTCACGGCGGTAACACGGGTTCGATTCCCGTACGGGTCACCATAAAACTTATTGGAGGATTAGCTCAGCTGGGAGAGCATCTGCCTTACAAGCAGAGGGTCGGCGGTTCGATCCCGTCATCCTCCACCATTTTTGAAAAAGCAACAAGTTGTTTCTATATAAGAATGAAACAATTAACACGAAAACTTGAGCTTAATAGTAACATTATTACCGTCGCGGGGTGGAGCAGTCTGGTAGCTCGTCGGGCTCATAACCCGAAGGTCACAGGTTCAAATCCTGTCCCCGCAATCTATGGTCCCGTGGTGTAGCGGTTAACATGCCTGCCTGTCACGCAGGAGATCGCGGGTTCGATTCCCGTCGGGACCGCCATTTTATTAGTTTGGCTCAGTAGCTCAGTCGGTAGAGCAAAGGACTGAAAATCCTTGTGTCGGCGGTTCGATTCCGTCCTGAGCCACCATAGTAGTGCCGGTGTAGCTCAACTGGTAGAGCAACTGACTTGTAATCAGTAGGTTGGGGGTTCAAGTCCTCTTGCCGGCACCATGTAAGATCCATCCGTGGAGGGGTAGCGAAGTGGCTAAACGCGGCGGACTGTAAATCCGCTCCTTCGGGTTCGGCAGTTCGAATCTGCCCCCCTCCACCATCTTTATAGGGGTATAGTTTAAAGGTAGAACAGAGGTCTCCAAAACCTCCAGTGTGGGTTCGAGTCCTACTCCCCCTGCCAATTTTATTATTGTGGCGATTGTGGCGAAGTGGTTAACGCACCTGATTGTGGTTCAGGCATTCGTGGGTTCGATTCCCATCAGTCGCCCCATTTATAATAAAATGAATGGTATGACTAATCTTATTAATGGGCTATAGCCAAGCGGTAAGGCAACGGATTTTGATTCCGTCATGCGAAGGTTCGATCCCTTCTAGCCCAGCCATATGCGAAAGTAGTTCAGTGGTAGAATACAACCTTGCCAAGGTTGGGGTCGCGGGTTCGAATCCCGTCTTTCGCTCCAAAAATGTTGGCGGCATAGCCAAGCGGTAAGGCAGAGGTCTGCAAAACCTTTATCACCGGTTCAATTCCGGTTGCCGCCTCCAACATAATTTTGCCCGAGTGGTGGAATGGCAGACACGCTGCACTCAAAATGCAGTGCCGCAAGGCGTGCCGGTTCGACCCCGGCCTCGGGTATCAAACGGTCGAATATTAGTTAGTGAAAAGATCTCAACAAAATTGTTGAGATCTTTTTTTACTTTGAAAATGAAATATACCCTTTAGGTAGTTTAAAGATATCCATTCCACATGAAAATATTATGCCTAAACAATGAAAGAAAACGTTCTAAATACTTGTTAGAGACAGTCTCACATTTTTATTCGCATGGACTATTGGTAAATATATATCTCTTCAAAGATAGGCTCTCCTCCTAGGGCTTATTTTTTTTGCCCCCAACACTTGAATCACACATTCTATTGAGTGCTAGGTAATAGGTATGATATTCATCTCGTTTTTCAGAAAGTAATTGACAATGATAATCATTCTTGATTATGATGATTTTGTGTAGTTAACAATATTCGGTATTAGGCGGGGAGAGCTTTACTTATGAGAAAGAAACAAACGTGGCTTCAAACGATGGCAGCAATTACGCTTGCTACGTCAGCAATTCTACCAGTGGGTAATATGGTCTCTGCAGAAGAAGGATCTACAACAGAAACCGAGCAATTAATAGTTAAATATAAAACGGATAAGACCTTATCAAAAGAACAAATGAATAATATTGGGGTTGAAGGTATAGATGAGGAGAATCAACTAGGTCTTTATGGTGTAAAAGAAGCAGCAGCGGATACTGCCATTAGACAGCTTGAAAAACTGGATAACGTCGAGTACGTTGAAAAAAACGTGACATATAAAACTGCAGAAACGGTAGATGTAAATGATACATATTATAAAAACCAATGGAACTTAAGCGCTATCGATGCACAGGGGGCTTGGGAAAACGTCAAGGATACTAGTAAACTAGTAAAAGTAGCTGTGCTAGATACGGGTGTTCAAGATACACATGAGGACTTGACAGGCCGCGTACTAAAAGGAAAAACATTCGTTGAAGGATATGATCCAGCGTGGCAAGGGGATGACCAAGGCCATGGTACTTTCGTATCCGGGATTATTGCGGCCAAAGCGAATAATGGAAAGGGAATTACAGGGATAGCAGGTGAGGCGAATGTTCAGATACTCCCTGTTAAAGTAATGAGTAAATCAGGTGTAGGGGATGCCTTCAATATTGCACAAGGCATTGATTATGCAGTCGACCAAGGTGTCGATGTCATCAATATGAGCTTAAGTGGCGAGTATAGTGAGACGATTGAGAAAGCGGTAAAGAATGCAGCGGATAAAGGAATCGTGGTGGTTGCAGCTTCTGGAAACGGCGGAGGCAATGCGGATGCATCGTACCCTGCTGCCCTTCCAAATGTTTTATCAGTTGGGGCCATCGCTACAAAAGATCAAGTGTATGAACGCTCTAATTATGGTAGTACTTTAGATATCGTGGCACCAGGAGTCAGTGTTTTAAGTACATCCCTACTAGGTGATTTAGGAATTGAGGAAGGCCACTACTCCACAGGTTCTGGTACATCTTATGCTGCACCACATGTCGCTGCTGTTGCGGCGCTTTATAAGCTGAACCATCCGGAGGCTACAGCCGGTCAGGTGGAAGAGGCCATTACTTCAACAGCCACGGATTTGAATGAAGAGGGCTGGGATGAAAAAACGGGCCATGGTAAGCTGAATGCGAAAGCTGCGTTAGCGGATGATGTGGAGATTCCAGGATTATCATTCCTTCTGCCGAAAAATAATGCGAGTGTTGTTGGCAATACGACTTTACAATTAGCCATCAATGATACGAACACAAGCCAAACAATTTTCTATACAGATGAAGTAAAAGAAACAAATCTAATTGGCAAAGTTGAGGCAGTAGGACAAACCTCTACACAATTTAAATGGGATACGACTAAGGTAACAGATGGTTCACATCAAATCATTGCCGTTGCAGTTGATTCGAATGGCAATGAGTTATCCCGTGACCAAACGTCCGTGAAGGTTGTAAATTCACCGCAATCAGGCTACATGTTCACCGTTACAACGCCAAGCGACACGATTGCCAAGGGTGCATCCGTTAAACTGTATGAAAAAGTTGAACAAGAAGATGACGCTAATGCTTATAGCTACAATGAATTATGGACAGGTACGACAGATACAGAAGGTACGGTTCGTGTACCGAGCCATGTGGGAACGGATTTAAAAAGCCTACAAGTTGTTGTGCAGGGGAAATTCGATACGTCAAAAGGGAATACTTGGTTCATGTATTCACGTGAAGTGGCTTCATCTGGAGCGATTACTTTAAAAAGTGAAAATACTGTACCAGTGACATTGAATACGCTGGATGAAGAAGGTAAAGACTTGCCAGGCGCACAATATTTCATCGCCATGAAGGATGCGAATCAAAAGACTTTAGGCTCAACGACGATGATCAATGAGGAGGGTGCGAAAGAGACACCGACTGTTTATTTAGATAAGGGAGCATATAATATTTTCTCTTACCATAAGGTCGAGGGGAAAACCTACTTCTTATCAAACACAGCCGCCGAGGTTGGGAACGGTACAAAGACTTTGAATTTTGACAGTCGTGATGCCGGGGAAGTTGCCATTGATAATCTTGATAAAGGGCTAGAAAATGGCGTGTTGTATTTATATAATGATGCTATTTCGGAGGCTATCGGGTCTGATGAAGTCATCACTGGGCAAAAGTTCTTTGTAACGCCTGGTGAGTATGATTATTTAGTCGATGCGGAAGTGAAAGATCCTGATGGACAAGAAAATTGGGTATATGTATTTGCCAACGATAAAACAAAAGCCGTTATCAAAAAAAATAAAAAGACAGTGATTAAAGCGGGTGGCTCCATTGATATTACAAATTTCGAACCCGATCAAGAATCGCTCAAAAAGTACTACAAGCAACGTGGCTTAACGTATATCGAACGTCCTTATCCGAATATCGCCTATAAGCTAGATAAGGCATTTTATACGAAGCAAACATTTGGTGATGATTATGGCAATAAATTAGCAGGTATGTACAGAGGTTCATTGCATTCTGATGATGCTTTATATAAAAAAGATATAAATACGGGAAAAACCGTGACCACAGCTGATGATGAAGCGCAGATTGAAGCCATTAACTTTGGCGATATTTATTCGAAATATAAGGTTATGCGATTATCTGATAGTAAAGTAATGCTCGATAGTCATGCAAAGAACGCGACCAACCCAGCAAATCGTCAATATTATTTCTATTCCTTCTGGGTCACAAGCAGTTCAGATGTGACGGAAGGAAAATACGAAATTTCACTGTCGTTAGATAAAAATCCTTTAGCGAAAAAGGGCTTATACAAATCAATCAATATTGATATGCAGGATTCAGGCACGACCATGCAAGTGAAAAATGCAGAAGGAAGTAATGTGGCATCTTACATTACGATCAATCGCTTAGAGAAGACTGAAGATGGCGATTTGGAATGGGTCCAATCACTTGGTCAGAATACAGATACGACGAAAAGCTTGTCGTTACCAAGTAATCTAGAATTGAGCGATGAAGAAAATGGTAATGTTGCGATCATTCGTTATGTGCAACCAACGGGTGAGTATTCGTATATCTACCGACAGTTTACTAGTTTAGATGAATTAAAAACGATATCCATCCCGGCAAATATGCAAAAGGTTGCCGTGACGGCAATGGACGGGGATAAAAAGCTTGATAGTATATCCACGAGACTGTGGATGATTAAAAAGCCCGTTACGATTGGTGGTCGAACATCATATGTCACGGCGAATAATTTACAAAATTATAAGTATGATTCAGTTTATCTAGAACCCGGAAACTTCGTCATGGAAGGAAACTATGTTTCCTTGCCAGATGAAAACAATCAGAAAGATAACTATTATTTCCTTGAGCCGAATGTACAAGTAAAAGATGGCCAAACGAATACAGTTGTTTTCGATAAAGAGAAATTAGCCCAAATGAAGATCTCAGCTGACGCAACAGGTTACAGCGATGTGCGCGGGGCCATTATTTATCCGTACAACGAATATAGTCATTCTTTTATAAAAACATTACGCGTGGGTCATACCTTTTATGTACCATCTAACTTAGCGATGGATTTACAAGTTCAACTAGGCTTTGGTGACAATGAATCAAAAAATACGATTTGGAACTACTTCCTATCAAAAGGTGATCAGACATTCCAAAAAGGTCAGCAAGTCAATTGGCAGGTTGGAGGGGATTTCAAAGCGAATATTACTCTAGCAAAAACGAAGCTGCTTCAGGGAGACAAGCTTTCCGGCCATACATCCATCAAGGATGCATATGGAAATACCGTATCATCGGTATTAGTCAACCAATCAACGGACTATAGCATCGCTGACGATGCACTCGTTGCCTATGAAAAACAAGCGAATGGACAAATTGTCGAAAAAGCGGTGAAGAGCGACTATACGATTAGTCATGGTGAAACAACGGCTTCAGCATCAAGCGTCAAGCCTGTATTGCGTATTTACGATGCAGAGGAAAATAAGGTATTCGAAGAGGCAAGTCTTGATTATTATGGACATATTCATGATACAGAGTTATCACTAAAAGACGGCCGGTATCGTGCAGAGCTAGCACTGGCTGCGAGTCCCAAAGGCCCCATCCTATCAGCCAGAAATACTGGTGCATTCCAAATAGGAAAAGACACTGAAATGGAACCACCACTTCCAGAAATCAAAGAAGAGGTAATGGTTCCAACTGTTTCTCAAATAACCGACCGTACAACTGTGGTCACAGGAAAAACGACGCCTAAAGCGACTGTAACCCTGAAAAATGGTAAAAAGACGATTAATACGGCAATAGCAGATAAGAATGGACACTATACAATGAAGATTGCCAAGCAAAAAGCAGGTATGAAACTATCTCTATCTGCGACGCTGAAAGGTTATACGGCAAGTAAAGTAAAAGCGATACTCGTGCTTGATCGCACCGCGCCAACCGTTAAACCGATTACAGTTACAGATAAGACGAATGCTGTTACGATTGTTACTGAAAAAAATGTGACCATGACATTCACGGCAAAGGGCATGACGTATACAAAGCCTTCCTATAAAAATGGCAAGTATACATTAAAAATTGCTAAACTTCCAGCCAATACGAAATGGGTACTAATCGTCAAGGATCAAGCTGGTAATATGGCGAAACAAACAGGAATTGTATTAGACCGCACAGCGCCTAAACCGGCAATTGTAGAAAAGGTGACAACTAAATCAACTGCCGTAAAAGGAAAAGCGGAGAAAAAGGCAACCGTCACTATCTTTAAAGGAAAAGTTAAGGTAGCATCGGGTAAAGTCAATGCGAGAGGTACATTCTCAATCAAGGTGCCAAAACAAAAAGCCGAGACGACATTGCTTGTTATCGTTCAGGATGCAGCGAAAAATAAATCAAAAGTGGCAAAAGTAAAAGTGGAGAAATAATAACCATATACTTTTCCACTATAAAACATCCTCCAGTAGAAATATTGGAGGATGTTTTATTTTAGCCATCAAAACCTAATGAAGAACTGTATATTTACTATACAAGCCGTAGGAAAGACAACGGTTTCAATTACAAATGGACTTTAAATAGTTTATTTTCTCAAAATCTTTACTATTGTTTTGCTCTAATCGATAGCTATCTTGCGTAGAAGCTTGATATACTTTCAAATATTGCTCTGCTGTAAGTAGAAAATAATGAGCTCCTTCTACCGTGTGCATCTGCAGATCTTTTAACATAATACCTGCAAATTCAGGTAATGTATCAATAATGCCAAATTCAACGGAAACATGATTTTTCACAAATTCATGTTCATGTAAATCAATTAATTCAAATCCCAATCTTTCCATCAGGTCCATAATATCTTCCCAATTATCAATAGCTACTTCAGCGGGGACTTCCCACCCTCTTTTATCCCCAGGTACATGTATATCCAGGTCTTTCGAATCCCAATCTTTCATGGTGATTTCTTCTAACCCAACGGATCCCATTAATAAAGGAATGATATTTTTCTCATTTAATTTTTTTGCTATTTGTAGAAATATATCAAACTTATTTAGTTGGCCCATAGTTTAACCCCTCACAAAAGTTAATAGAGTTTCTTGCTAGATTGAACTTACTCTTTAAAGAGAGGGAAATAGATAATAAAGGATGTTCCTATATTCACTTGGCTTTTTACGATAATCTCCCCCTTGTATTTACGGGCGATGTTATAGCAGACGGTCAAGCCAACGCCGGTTCCCCTATCTTTAAGTGAATAAAAGGGGGTGCCAATCATTTCAAGTTGTTCTTTGGATAGTCCGATGCCGGTGTCTGTAATTTTTATTTTTGCCATGTTGCGCTCTTGACTAGTCTCCACAGTGATAAAACCAGGATTGTTCATGGATTCAATCCCGTTTTTCATGATATTGACCAGTAGCTGCTTAAGCTCTATAGGGTTGATCTTTATAATGAGATCCTCTTTGAATATAAGTTGGAAGCCTATATTTCGATTGTTAGCAAAACTGGTTAAAAGGTCGGAAGTTTTTTGGATTTCCTGATTCAATTGGATGACCTCGACATTATCCGTATGGGGCTTTGCCAATGATAAATAGTCATTGATTATGACTTGTGTGAATTCGAGTTCCGTAAGCATCGTTTGTACATAAAATTTTTCGGTTTCATTCATTTCCTTTTCTTGATGCAATAGCTGTGCAAATCCCTTTACAACTGTTATCGGATTTCTTATCTCGTGGGCGATGGTCGCAGCTAGCTGACCGACCGAATCCAATTGCTTGGCTTGTTGCAATTCGTTATGAAAGGCATTTATTGAATTCATTCTGTTGCGGGTGCTGATAAAGACAAAGGCCAATATGATTTGGATAGCGATAAAATTCACTATATTCCCGAAACTATCAAGTGAGACGTATCTATACGTATGTTGTAAATCTGTGTGAGAAATAACATAGATGAAAACCGGGCCGAGTATGAGATTAGAAGTAGCGACAATGTAAAATCCAATTTTATCAAATAAGAAAATGGGAATCAGGGGAGCCATTGCGAATAAGGCCATCATGATAGCGGTATTAGGAAACACCCAAAATTTAAGATATAAATAAATGGTGATGAGAAGAATGAAGGTCGTTTTCCATTTATTCTCTTCTTTTTTGATGAAAAAGAATAAAGACAGGATGATACAGGAAATCAGGACAACTTGTATAGCCATATCAACAGGGTCGTTCTTCCAGCTTATTGGAGATATGGAGATACCGACTACAAGTAAAAAAGAGAGCACACTCATAAAACTCTTTAGAATGAATCGTTGTTGCTTTTGAAAATACTGATGGTTTTTTAACATACATCACCTTATATTCTAAAAATTACTATTTAGTCAATAGTAATCCTTTCCTACATTTTTGTAAATCAGAAATCAAGCGAGTATGTTCCATAACATGCGCAATAGTTGGCTAAAGGGAATTTCTACTCATTTGTGTCCAATTACCGTTTCTTTACGACCGTATAACAAACGGTACAGGCTAGGTGAAAAATTTATTGTTAGCAGACTTTAAACTGAATGCAGGTTCATGGTTCCATATAAAATACCGTCAATTTGCAGAAGAAAATGTAGGCTTACAGGTTCCGCTCTTAATGAGGTTTTTCTGAAATTCGGATGAAAAGCAAACTACCATAGACAAAGTATCTGGATGTATATCCAGGTAGGGTACAAGAAACAAAGAAAGTTAATAGAAATTAAGATTAAAAGACAGACATGCTTGTAAACCTCTAGGAATCGCCGGGGTTTATTTTTTTTTTACAAAATTTTCATCGAAATTTTAAAATATGGGACATATTAGTAAGATGGCTGGGTATAAAAAAGTAACAAGAATTTTTAGGAGGTTGAATATGAAGGCGGTAACTTTTCAAGGAGCAAAGGATATAAAAGTAAAACAGGTGGAGGATCCAACACTTCAGCAGAAAGATGATATCATCGTGCGGGTTACATCGACGGCGATTTGTGGATCGGATTTACATATTTACCAGGGAGCATTGCCGACGCATAAGGATTATGTCATTGGACATGAGCCAATGGGTATCGTCGAGGAAGTCGGTCCCGAGGTCACGAAGGTGAAGAAAGGCGATAGGGTCGTCCTTCCTTTCAATATTTCATGTGGTCATTGTTATTATTGTGAACATGACATGGAAAGTCAATGTGACAATTCCAATCGTAATGAGGAAATCGATACAGGGGGATATTTTGGTTTCACCGAGCGTTATGGGAACTACCCTGGTGGTCAGGCGGAATATTTGCGGGTGCCGTACGGAAACTTCATGCCGTTTGTAATTCCGGAATCGTGTGAACTGGAAGATGAGGCGCTCTTGTTCATGTCGGATGTGCTCCCGACAGCTTATTGGAGCGTGGAGAACGCGGGAGTGAAAGAAGGTAGCACGGTGGCGGTTCTAGGCTGTGGCCCGATTGGCTTAATGGCCCAGAAGTTTGCCTGGATGAAAGGCGCCAAGCGAGTAATCGCCATAGATAACCTCCCATATCGGCTGAACCGGGCAAAGCAGATGAATAAGGTGGAAGCGTATAATTTTGATGAATATAACGACATGGGTGCTTATATTAAAGAAATCACCTCAGGTGGGGTGGATATCGTCATCGACTGTGTTGGGATGGATGGGAAGAAATCACCGATTGAAGCGATCGAGCAAAAACTTAAGCTACAAGGTGGAACGTTAAGTGCCATCGAAATCGGCATGAACTCAGTGAGGAAATTCGGTACAATCCAACTGACAGGTGTATACGGTTCGAAATACAACATGTTCCCACTCGGTAATCTGTTCGAGCGAAACATCAATCTGAAAATGGGACAAGCGCCGGTCATTCATTACATGCCTATGCTTTTCGATAAGATAACAAAAGGCGAGTTCGATCCGACCGAAATTATATCCCATAAAGTTCCGCTCGATCAGGCGAGTGCTGCGTATCAAATCTTTAACGACCATGAAGATGAATGCATTAAAGTTATATTGAAGCCATAAAAAATAGATGTTCCAAAAAGGCCAATGTGAGTATTCATTGGCTTTTTTGGCATGGGTAGTTTGGATTTTATGCAAAGAAAAATGGTATATTTACATATAAAAGGGGTGGGGGAAATGATTGATGCCTATGCACGTGAACTAAGGAATATCAGAATCACATTGATAGTCTTCATCATCATTACGATCGTGGTATCCGGAGACTCAAATAATCTGACGTTAGACTATCCAGATGATGATGGGTCAGGAATGAATGTGTATCCTCAGTTCAAATATTCCAATATGGTTGATTTGGGAAATGGACATTTCGGTGTCCTGTCTGGCAGAACGGAGCTAAGTGAGGAAGAAACGTTCAAAATCTATTATTATGATATAGAAAAGGACGAGCTGGTATTAAAGAAGGATACCGTTTTAAGTGATCTTGAATAATGTGTGAATGAAAAAAGGGTGTCTTATTATATAATGATAGTGAAAAAAGGGGGAAGATTTCATGTTAGTTAATACGGCTGCAGAATTATGTTCAGAAGTGGTGGATACGTATCAGCCTTTACACGTGACAATGACGATTGACATCGTCGATAAGCGATTCGGTCCCGTTAAGGCGGAAGCGGAGATTTCCATCAGTCCTGTACAGTCAAAGGGGTTTTTAGAGGTTCTGGTGGAGGAGTTGGAATCGGAGCATATATTCGCAGATGAGAATGGCTCCATTTATGGTAGCTTCGGCATTGACCAGAGCATCCAGATTTATGATGAGGTGTTGGATACGATACCGTTCGAGTCCTTGATTGGACACGAAAATTGGAAAAAAACAGTTGAATCTTATATGATGGAAGATAAGTTGAAAAATCAGCTTGAAACTGTATTGAAGAATTACCAGTTCAGCGACTTGAGCGGTAAATATAAGTTCAGAAAGATTTGCACGATTACGGAATTTCAATGTGGAAAATAAATAATAGAGAAGGCGCATAGCCTTCTCTATTATTCTTTAAGCATTTTATATCCATTGATATCCAAGATGTACTGCATTCCCTGTTTAAAAGAATTAAAGGGACGAAAATTGATATCGATCCGGGTCCGGAGAATTGATTGCGCCAGTTTAGGGCCAATTCCTACCACGACAGGTTCCACTCCCATGAGAGACAAGGCCTTGAATATCTTGTTGATGCCATCTAATTCGAACATATCAAAGTCGTGTATAAATGAAGTGAAATCCAAGATAATATATTCGATTTGTTGGGTTGTACAATAATTTAATATTTTAGACTGAATCGTTTCTAAGCGGTCGGGTGTCATTTTTCCTATGATAGGCACTAAAGCCGTAGAATCGTGGACGGTGGGGATAATCGGCGTATCAATTTCCATTAGTAGCTGTTTGCCTTCTTTGATCGTATCTTCGTATTCCGTGACATCTTGCCATGAAAGGATAAAGCCTGTTCGTTTTCCATTTTCGGTCAGTATTTCATCGACGACGATATTGGCACTGAATTTCTTGAAAAGAACAATCTGTGCAGAATGGGGAAAAGGACCATCCTGAAGGATTTTATTCTGTCGTTCCCCGTGAAAGGTACTGACGTTAAGGCCAATGAATTGATCGGGATTGTTGATGCCCACATAGGGACCGATAGTTTTTAGGAGATTCTTCGCATGTAGATTAACCCATATAATGGTATGTTCGGCATCCGTTATAAAAATGTTTTCTTCTATTTTGTCCAGTAGATGGTAAGTGTTAACGTTTTTCAGAATATCTGACATGGATAATACCCCTTTTGTGCGAATTCTTAAGATAGCTCGCCTGAAATCGTAACAGATTGTGAACAATCTGTCTATTCTTATCATGGGGTAGCCAGTTTTTTAAAAAAAGGATGGGAAAAAGGCATAGGAGCGAAGTAGCTGCTCCTATACCCTTGAATCATTTATAAATTGAGCTTGGAATCTTTACGGAAGGATTACCAGCCGAATAGGGAGCTACATCATATTCCTGGAATATGAGATAGATTCCGTCCTTGGTGTAATAAAATTGTGAGTTCTTGTTTACGGGAACATCACTTTGTTTTTTGACGTAAAATTCATCGTGTTTGCTCATGTATTTGTAAGCGTAATTCTGTACTTTCGTATATTTCTGTTTCGATGTGAGGATATCGGCTATCTTCACTTGTTTACCGGAAGAAACTTTGAAATTATACGATGTAACCACGGCCATGCCATGTGCTCCACCCTCATATATATAATCGTAGAGGAGGATGCTCAGTTTTCCATCTTGGTTGTATTTCACTTTATATATGGTCTTATACTCATAGTCTTCTTTATCCTTTTGTTGTCCTTTTAGATACGATTTATAAGCCTTTTTAGCATGGTTGGTGAAAGTTTGATTGATTTTATCCTGGGCCTTATTATTTTTTAGTCCTGATACTTGCGGATACGATAGATCACTAATATTCTTATACTTTTTCTTGGTGATCTTCACAGGGCTGAATAGAAGATATTTAGTAGATACGTAGGCTTTGTTGTCATTGTAACGGATTTCAGACCAGCCAGATTTAGTTTTCGAATAGACGGTCACGGATTTGCCTTTCTTTAACGAGCCCATTTTTTTATAGTTGGTCCCAGGACCTTTTCTGACGGTTAAGTCACTGTCCTTCGTATTGACCGTGGCATTTTCGGTAGTGGCAGCGGAAGCAGAGTCAGTAGATAGCAGGAAGTATGAAATGGTTGAAAAAGCTAGTATGGTAGCGAGGACGATCTTTGAGATGTTTTTAATTGGCCACATGAGTATTCCTCCTAGTGTTATTTTTTTACAATTCCATTATATACGGGATTAGATGAATTTGATAGTGTCATTTACGTTTCAAGTATATTACATAGATAGGAGGGGATTCGGATGAAAATCGGACTTGTACGGCATTTTAAAGTAGCGCATGATTTCCCATCCGGAAAGTATGTGACGGCGGATTTCATGGAGCAATGGTTCAAGGATTATGATGAAGCGGATATTCTTTATGGGGAAACCCAGCTTTCGGACGTGGATTGGAAGGCTTGTTATAGCAGTGATATGTCGAGAGCCGTGAAGACTGCTGAGGATGTTTATGTAGGTGAAGTCATTCAAATGAAGGAACTTCGGGAAATTCCCTCTCCGCCTCTTAAGGGAAAGGTGAAACTTCCCTTCATTTTTTGGGCCATCTGGATTCGATGTTCTTCATTCATGAACAAGCAAACGAGGGCAGAGATTAGGAAAGCCAAAAAAAGAATCAATCAAGCATTGGATGAAATCCTGGCAAAAGGAGAGGAAGATACCTTGATTGTGAGTCATGCAGCCCTCATGGTTTATATGAGGAAAGAGTTGATTCGAAGGGGATTCGCAGGTCCGAAGTTCAGGATTGCTAGCAATGGGAAGTTATATGTGTTCGAAAAATCATAAGGTATACGTCTGATTCTCCATGTATATTAACTTCCCAAAAAAGATGTAGCGAATTTCCCCGATAGTTATTCTTTTTCTAATCGTTGTAGTTTATTATTGTAATAGTTTAATTTTTGCGAATTCATTGGTAGGAAAAGAGGGAGCATTTTGGTGAAGGCAATTTTTTTTGATTTAGATGATACATTACTTTGGGATCAGAAAAGTGTAAAAGAGGCTTTTGTGGCAACATGTGAAGTGGCGAGGGCGAAGTATGGCCTGGATGTTGATGGATTTGAAGATGCTGTACGCAAGGAAGCTCGTGAACTTTACTCTTCCTATGATACATACGCGTTTACGCAGATGATTGGCATCAACCCTTTCGAAGGACTTTGGGGGGATTTTCAAGATGATCATGATGAATTCCGGAAAATGGCCAAGATTGTGCCGACATACAGGAAAGAGGCTTGGACAAGGGGATTGAAGGCATTCGGCATCGATGATCCAGCATTCGGTTCGGAGCTTGCAGAACGATTCCCGGAGGAGAGAAGAAAAAAACCGTTTATTTATGAAGAATCTTTCAGGGTGTTAGATGAGTTGAAAGGAAAGTATAAACTGTTACTATTGACGAACGGTTCACCCGAGCTTCAAAATACGAAGCTAGAGATCACGCCAGAACTGGTCCCTTATTTCGATAAAATCATCATTTCTGGAGCCTTTGGACGAGGGAAACCGGATGCTTCCATTTTCGAACATGCGCTGGAGGTCATGGAACTTGATAAAGATGAAGTGCTTATGGTCGGCGATAATTTAATGACGGATATTCTTGGTGCAACAAGGGCCGGCATCCAATCGGTTTGGATCAATCGACACGACAAGGAGCGGAATGAAGTCAAGCCTACTTATGAAATCACGCATTTAGAGGGACTTTATCCAATTCTTGATAATTTGAAATGAGTGAAGCCCCCTTGAATAAGGGGGTATTTATTCTGATTTATTATAATGAAGCGGAGGGGGGACCAACCATCCCTTTTTCTTGTTCAAATGAAGGAATCTAGCCCCCATTGCTGAATGTTCAGTATGGAATTCTTCGAACATTCCAGCGACATCATCACGTACGGATTGGGCAATCATATTGCTGCAAGCGATTAAACCTGCCGCCATGTCCGTGGATATGGAAGTCGCAATTTCAGGATCTTGAAAGCGGGCACCAACAGGAATGTCTTCTACATTGACCTTTGCACGTTCAGGTGGTGTTGGAGGTAAACCAACACCGTTTTCTTTTAATAGTTCCTCGACTTGTGTGATTTCTCGTTTACTTTGTTCAATCGTTTCTTCTATCAATTTCCGCAAATCCTCATCACCTGCGTGATTCAGTAAGGTTTGATGATTAGCCACACATCCCTTTGCCGTTGCTAAATAGGTCCACGCTCCAAAAACCTCTCCATAGTGCATGGGTTCATCTTTTGGATTTCCACTTAATATTCCCATCATCTACCTCCTTAAATATAGCATTCATATTGTAATGTACCCCATTTCCATCTCCTTATAATCATGGGACGTAACGGACCTTTCTTAGACGAAGTTGTTTCCAAAGGCGGGAAGGATGAATATTCCCAAATCGTTTAACCATACTAATATTTGTTCCAACAGAAATACGAGGAGGGGATGCACATGCAAAATTCAAATCAGAACCAACCCCAAGGCCAAACACATCAAAATATGCAAACAGGTGCGGTACCACCGCAAATGAACCATGGCGGTCATGAACTTTTTGATGTCCACGAAGTATTAGCAGGGACAATCGGTGTCATGGACACGTATATGTTGCTACGCCAACATGTACAAGATCAAGAATTATTGGATATCCTAGATCGTCAATACCAATTTATCCAACAAGAGTACAATACTTCATTAGAAGCATTCCAGACGGGTCAAAAACCTTCTGTACCAACGCAAAGCTATAATATGAATCAAGGGAATGATTTTATATATGGCTTAAAACCATCGCAGCCTAAGAAGCCATATCAGTCGGTTTCAGAAATTAATGACCAAGGTGTATCTGGTTTAATGCTAGGGGCCATGAAATCAAGTGCAACATTAAAGGCAATGTCTGCCTTAGAGATGACCAATCCAGTATTACGTCGGGTCATCGCCGATTCCGTTCCGAATTGCATTGAGATGGCATATGAAATTTCGATATATCAAAATAAACATCATTATTACCAAGTACCTCAGCTTTCACAGCAGGATATGCAGCAAATGCTGAATTCATTTGCACCTGCAAGTGGAAACCCAACCAATCCCACTAATAATATGACTCATTGATTTGATATGTATAATAGGAAAAGGCGAGCATGACGTATGCTCGCCTTTTCCTATTATTTGAGTTGATTAAAGTCATGGATGCACGTTTGAATCAGTGTGACTGCTTGGCTCATTGCTGCACCGCCACCAAATGCGATCGTTACTCCAATTGCTTCGAATATTTCTTGCTCCGTACACCCTTGATCAAGGCAGCCTTTCGTATGATAGATGATGCAGTATTCATCTTGGGAGTACAAGCTAATTCCCAATGCAATCAGTTGTTTTTCCTTTTTTGATAGTACGCCTTCTTTAAAGCACTCTTCGGTTAATGAATTGAACTTTGTTGCGAGTTCAGGCATCTTACTAGTAAATGATCCAATACCAGCTTTATAGTCATGAAGAGCGGCTTCTGTCATATTCTTTGCGTCAAATTCCAAGTTCCATTCAGCTCCATCCCTAATATTCTTTTCCTAGAAATTAGTATGAGCCAAACGGAAATGATTAAACATAAAAACAGTAAGGGATTAAGGATCCATCAATAATGGTTTGCGAGGTCTAGCCGTTTTATACCATTGAAAACAGAGGAGACTGATAAGGACCAGGTCGATGGCATCTCCAGCATAATACATAAGCATGGCTCCCGCTTCCGCCTGTACTTTCATGACATCGCTTGGAGGGTTGGCATAGATGTACTTGGATAGAATGCCATGTCCGGCCAAAGCCAAGATGAAAATCCCTGTCCGAAATTGGAAGCTGAATCGATGTGGAGTGGGATCAATATAAATCATGCTTGCTGTGAATAGGTAGCCGGCAAGGAAGACGTGGATATGCACCAATAGGTATAGAAAATTTTGTTGATGCATGAGCGTATACAATTCGGTCGTATAAAGAACCCAAAGCCCTCCGATATTCAAGATGGATGCGGTGATGGGGTTGCCCAAGATACGTACTGGCCACGCCTTCAACAGGCGAGAAAGACGTCTTGCGTGAGCTATTTTTAGTGTTCGCAGAAGAAGAGTCAT
Organism: Peribacillus sp. NPDC097675; assembly: GCF_050277655.1. Taxonomy (NCBI): domain Bacteria; kingdom Bacillati; phylum Bacillota; class Bacilli; order Caryophanales; family Bacillaceae; genus Peribacillus; species Peribacillus sp. NPDC097675. The sequence goes on from NZ_JBNNSK010000013.1 coordinate 17,160, forward strand.
GGGTGCAGCCATGACCATCATCAGTGGAGCAAGCATGCCGAGGAGCAAATGGCTGACCATATGGGCGGTGAAATTCATATGACTACTATCCGCGATGGGCCCCATGACTGATGCAGCTCCACAAACCGTTCCAAATATCCAAAAGGCTGTCCGATATAGCGGCCATTTTTTATGCTGCCGGTTAGATACAATTATCGCTGCGATATAAAGTACCAGCAATACGCCAAGTAGGATCCCTAGAGGGAGTCCAGCATTCGGTCCGCTATTGACATGGTGCATGTGCTCATCCATTTTCATGTGAGTCGGCCACTTTCGAACTGTTTATCATGCCTCGCCTTGTACGATAGACGATAAAGGCACCCATCACCACCAATGCCCCAGCAATTATATTCCAAACCAAGTCATAGGGGAGGATATCCACATCATAGCGGATCTGGTGCAATCGCATTAGTTTGTGTTGGATGAGACCATCATATAATTGGAATGCGCCCGCTCCAAGAAACACACCGCCTTGCCATCTTTTGAACCACATTGCACCCCTCCTTCGAAGATCTGCGAACATGAATAAAGATCCGATTGTCGCAAACCAGCTCAGGGCATGAAACAACCCATCTGAAACCAGGCCAATATTTGTTGTCGACTTATCATAAAAATGGTGCCAATGCAGGAGTTGATGAAAAACCATTTCATCTATGAATGCAACGAGACCGATGCCGAACAAGATGCCGGACCATAGATTGCGGGATGAATGAATATAGCGATTTTCCGACATGGTTTTATTCTTATGGTGGCGTGATTTAACGTCCATTTGTATCCTCCTTGAGTGAATATAGGTTTTCTCCGTTCAGTTTCTATCTTTATGTATAGTAATATTTGCCACTTGCATATTGTTTCTACTATACCACCCATAACCCCAAATGAACCCCTTAATTATCCAGTTTTCATAACTTTTTTTATAAGGATTTTAAGGGTTTTAGAGAGTAAATAGCCGGGTAGTAAATTAGCGTGCGTGGTAAGACTCGTTCATTCGGAAGGAGTCATCACAACGAACAACAACGAGAAATTCATAATTAGGAACCAACTATAAAAGAATCTAGTAAAACTAAAGGAGGAATTTTTAATGTTTCGTCATCAAAAGGAATTGCAATTTGAAGTAAAACCAGATCGTCCGGATCCGATGCTTGCCCGTCAAATCCAAGAGGTATTGGGTGGCCAGTTTGGTGAAATGACAGTAATGATGCAATATCTATTCCAAGGTTTCAACTGTCGGGGAGAAGAAAAATATAAGGACATGCTAATGGACATCGGTACAGAAGAAATTGGACATGTTGAAATGCTATGTTCGCTTATAAGCCAATTACTAGACGGAGCTTCTCCGGAAGACCAAGCAGAAGCGGCGAAAGATCCTGCAACAGCTGCTATCATGGGTGGCATCAATCCCCAGCATCTACTTGTAAGCGGACTAGGTGGACTGCCAACGAACTCCAATGGCGTTCCTTGGAACGGCTCTTATATTGTAGCAAGCGGTAATTTATTGGCAGATATGCGTTCAAATCTGCATGCAGAGAGTCAAGGTCGTCTACAAGTAGCACGCTTATATCATATGACCAAAGATGAAGGTGTCCGTGCCACATTCCGGAAGATGCTGGCACGTGATCGTTATCACCAATATCAATGGATGGCGGCTATCGCAGAGCTAGAAGAGAAGAATGGTGTCGTTGTACCGGCTTCATTCCCACCGGAAGCGGAATTGGAGTCTCAACCGGAAGCGTATGAATTCTGGAATCTATCAGAAGGTCAAGAATCGGGAGAAGGTCTATGGGCGACAGGAAGCGCACCAGATGGAACGGGTGATTTTGTCTATGTAGCAGAACCAGTGGCAAAAGGTCAAATTCCTAATCCGAAAGTTCCTGCTGCTGAACTGCATCATGACCTGGATGGAAAAGCAGTATTAAAATAAGATCTTATTATAGGGTTTTGTAACCTGTCCCTCGAGGGGGGCAGGTTTTTTTGGGAAGGTTTCTTGAAAGGGTCATTGTTGATTAGTATGTTCAATGGGGCAATTCAATCATTTGCATGCCGCATTCATTTGGAGTAGCATATATCCACAAACTGATTGGAGGGAGATTTCATAATGAAAGCAGTGACAGTAAAACAACCAGGGGGAGCCGAACAATTACGGTTCGAGGAGTTTTCTAAGCCGCCTATCGGTTCTGGCGAATTGTTGATCAAGGTGCAGGCATCTGCAATCAACAGAACGGATATCGTTGCGAGAGAAGGAAAAGCGGGGTATATGACAAATCCTATTCTTGGTATAGAAGTTGCGGGTGAAGTGGTGGAAGCTGCTGCTGGAACCCATATCAAACCAGGAACAAGGGTGATGGGCCTTGTTAATGGCGGTGGGTATGCAGAATATGCAGTCATGCCTGCTGACAGGGCAATGCTAGTCCCGGATACCCTGTCGTACGAAGAAGCCGCTGCGATTCCGGAAGTGTTTCTGACAGCGTATCAAACACTGTTTTGGTTGGGTCAATTAAACGATCAAGACACGGTATTGATTCATGCTGGAGGGAGCGGCGTCGGGACGGCTGCAATCCAATTGGCAAAACAGATGACCTCAGCGAGAATCATTACAACCGCCGGTTCGGAAGAAAAACTGGATTTTTGCCGTTCACTAGGGGCTGATGTGTGTATCAACTATAAAGAACAATCTTTCGACGAAGAGGTCCTGAAGGCGACCAATAACAAGGGTGTGGATGTCATCCTTGATTTTGTCGGTGCATCCTACTGGGAGAAAAATCTTAGAAGCATAAAGACAGATGGTCGTTGGGTGTTAATCGGGATTCTGGGTGGAACAGTGGTGAATCAAGTGAACCTGATGGATTTATTGCTAAAAAGGGTTCATTTGAAAGGCACATTATTAACTCCAAGAAGCGATGAGTATAAAAAGGAGCTGACGGAAGAATTCGTTCAGAAAGCAATGCCACTTTTCACACAAGGCAAAGTCAAGGCGATAGTAGACCGAGTCTTCCCATTTGATAGTATCCAAGGCGCACACCAATATATGGAAGAAAATAAGAATACAGGAAAAATAGTCATGAAGGTAAGTGAATAGAAGCAAACAGGCTGACCAGGAAATAGATCTTGGTCAGCCTGTTTGTAGTATTAAAATGTGGACGAAAGTTTTCGTAGAATTCGTTCGATAACTTCATGAATATGTTCATCTACTTCACTGGATATCGCTTCAGGTTTTAGGATTTGTACTTTCTTCGCTTCGTAATAATCATATAGGACCTGTTTCAAGGAAAGGCCTTCCCCCAATAAGAAGGACGAATTGGTCAGGACTTTAAGTGCGGCTTCATCTTGGATGATCAAGACCTTCGGGTTCAGTTGATTGAACAAGCCAGCTGCCATTCCCTGTGAGTAGAATGAGTGGACGGTATCCAAGCGTTGTTTTCTCGCATCCATCTTTTTTGCATAGAGGGAGGGACAGCCAACCTGGAGATCGTTCATGAAAATGTCAGAGGCATAAAGCGCTGATAAAACTGTTTGTTCATACACCTTTTGAAGACGGATCTGATAGGATAACGACTCATCGGCAATCACTTGATCAGCTTCGTGAATATAGGTAAGGTAGCATTCGATTACTTCTAAAAGGATCTCTTCTTTTGATGAAAAATAATTATATAAAGAAGCCCGGCTCATATTCATCAATTTGGCCATATCGGAAATGGTCAAGGATAGAAACCCTTTTGTACGAACCACGTTCATGATCCTCTTTACATAGGATCTTCTCATTAATCGTTTTTCTTCAGGTGCGATTTTTCGCAAAAACGACACCCCCTTCAATACCGAAAATTATATCATAATCCGATTCATGATGCCCAAGGCGGATTAGTTTACAAATAGGTACGAGAGGTATAAAGTATCAATATAAACACTTTAGACTATATTAAACTATTTTGTCTAAAATGATATTTGGAGTTTTGATGTCTTACGCAGGTCAGTTTGCAAAGCGGATTGATTTTGTGATCCCAGTGTAAGATAAGATAAATTATCGCGATTTTGAAGGAGAGAGTAATAGATGATGAATACAGACTTTACACGTATGTATATAGATGGAGAATGGCAAAAAGGAAACAGCGAAAAAACCATGAAGAATGTGAATCCCTTTACCGGGGAAGAGCTTTTCACCATTCAGGCGGCTACGAAAGAAGATTTGAACCGGGCCTATGATGCAGCGACCCTTGCACAGGAAAAATGGGCCACCGAACTTCCACAAGTTAAGCGGGGCATCTTGGAAAAAGCCATCACTGTCATGGAGGATAACAAAGGCGTGATCATGGATTGGATCATCAAAGAATCAGGAAGTACCTACATGAAGGCTACTTCTGAATTTCATGCTTCGCTTAACATCTTAAAAGAAGCGACCACCTATCCGTATCGAATGGAAGGGAAAATCCTCCCTTCACAAGTACCTGGAAAAGAAAATCGTGTTTATCGAAATCCGCTAGGAGTAATCGGTATCATCAGCCCTTGGAATTTCCCTTTCCATCTGGCAATTCGTTCGATAGCACCGGCCTTGGCAACGGGAAATGCAGTCGTTATCAAACCGGCAACGGATACACCAGTCACTGGCGGTTTGATTTTTGCCAGCATTTTTGAAGCGGCAGGCCTTCCAAAAGGTTTATTGAATGTCATTGTCGGACGCGGATCTGAAATTGGCGATGACATTGTCACTCACCCGGCTCCACGCCTCATCTCGTTTACAGGCTCCACTGAAGTGGGTAGGCATATTGGAGAGCTTGCAGGTCGTGGGTTGAAGAAAACAGCATTGGAATTGGGAGGCAATAATGCCTTCATCGTGCTCGATGATGCTAATCTCGACCAGGCTGTCGATTCGGCATTATTCGGGAAATTTTATCATCAGGGACAAATTTGTATGGCAGTTAATCGGATTTTTGTCCATAAAGACATCTATGATGAATTTGCTGAACGATTCATCCAGCAGGCAGCAAAATTAAAATACGGAAATCCTGCGGAAGAGGATACGAACGTAGGGCCTCTTATCAATCGTGAACAAGTGGACCGTATCTTAAAAGATATAGAAGGAAGCGTTGAACAAGGAGCTAAAATCCGCCTAGGTGGGCAAGCTCAAGGAAATGTCCTTCAGCCGACAGTCATGACGGGAGTTACAAACTCGATGCCGCTTGCTGAAAATGAAATCTTTGGACCGGTTGCGATCCTGATTCCATTTGAAAATGATGAAGAGGCAATTCAACTGGCTAATGCCTATCCATATGGCCTAAGTGGTTCTGTTCATTCTTCTAATCTTGAACGCGGTACACAGGTAGCTCATAAAATCCATACAGGTATGATTCATGTGAATGATCAATCCGTTAATGATGAACCACATATGCCTTTCGGTGGCGAAAAGGATTCAGGCCTTGGCCGTTTCAACGGTGAATGGGTCCTTGAAGAATTCACGACATTAAAATGGTTGTCGGTCCAACATGACCGCCGAAATTATGGTCCATTCATTAATAGACTAAAATAATTTGTTCGAGAAAAAACATCCAAAGAGTTACGTCTTTGGATGTTTTTGTGCATATGCATTTTGAGGATACATAAGCATGGAAAAGGACTTGGTTATATATCGACGGATAATTTCGTGGTAGGTCAGGTATTATTAATATAAAACGTATAGACCCATTTAACTAAATTAAACTATGTCAATGAGGTGAGTATAACTATGGCACAAATAAATGATTTGTTTCGAAAAAGGATAGGAATTCCGGAACATGAAAAGGTCACATTTGAAAGATTAGCAAACATTCTCGATAAAACTGCGAAGACGATTCCCTTTGAAAATTCATCGGTTCTGGCCGAACACTCAAGCGCTATCAGCGAAGAAAGCATTACTGATAAAGTGCTCATTAGGAATGAGGGAGGAGTTTGCTATGAATTGAATGCGGCCCTCTATCTTTTTTTAGCGGAGAATGACTTTGATGTCTATTTGGTCCGTGGTGTGATTTATAACCAAGGATGGTCGACCATCGGAAGAACCCATGTGGCAATCCTTTTGATTCATGAGGGTGAAACCTATCTAGTTGACACGGGATTTGGTGCGAATCTACCATTGAAACCTGTACCACTAACCGGGGAAATCGTGTTTTCTAAAAATGGAGAATTCCGGGTGAAAAAGGTGGATAGCGAGCATGGTGACCATATTCTTGAACTGAAGCTGAATCATAAAGACACCGAGTGGAGAATAGGGTATGCCTTCGATACAGAAAAGACCGTAGAACAAATCATGGAATTGGACGAAGTACAAACGATTATCAGGGAACATCCCCAATCGCCATTTAACAAGAGTCCGTTAATGACAAGACTTACGGAAAATGGGAGTATCACATTAACGGAAACCTCCTTTACGAAATGGGAGGATGGGAAAATGACGAAAGAAGGAATTGATGAAACTAGGTTCAAGGAACTTAAGGACTTATATTAATAGTACTCACTGAAAGCAGGACTATTATCTTCCCATGGCGAATTAAGTAAGTTAGGTGAAAAGAGGATGATATAAATGAGTAAAGAGAAATATAAATTTTATTATGTCAATGGGGTAACAGAAGAACTAGAAGCGAATGAGCCCATAATGGATCATGCAAGTATTATTAACTTGCAATTAATTCAAAATGCGACATGGCTTCAGGTCGGGGGCAAGCATATCAACTTGGCAAATGTCATTAGCATTGAAATTGTAGAGAATCCGGATAGAGTGAAACAAGATGCAATCAAGTATAGACCTAACAAATAAAACATCCTTGCGGGTGTTTTTTTTTATTTTATAGAACCGGTATTCTAAAAAAGGATGATCAATATTGATTATCCTTTTTTCATGGAGTGAATTAGGATAGTTATTTTTAAAAAAAGGACAAATATACTGTGTATTCTGGGGAAATGGCCAAGTCATAAAAGTATGGTACCACATACTATGAATTATTGAGACTAGAGGGCAGGGAGGGGAAGAGTTGGCAGATAAGATCAAAAAAAGTAGAAGAAACAGTAAAACCGAACTGCTTCCTTCAGATAGGATCAAAAAAAATTCTAAATCTCCCAATGGCAATATAGAGAATGCGGAGATTGATCAAAAAAATAGCAGAAGAAGGCAGAGAAAGAATGTAATAAACGATGACATTAGTGGTTGTATTCTGCAAAAGTGCAATGGGCAATCAGAAGTTTATTGGAAATCTGTCGGGATTTCTCCCCTCCCATCAGGTTCTATTTCAGTCTTGAACAAATGTGATTGTCCGATGACCGTTAGAGCAGATACAAGTGGGGATGGAATAGCAGATACACTTCTTTTTACTCTAAATGAAAGAGGTCAGGCAAAATCGATATCCCTAGGATCCATTGCAGAAATTTTCGTCAGTTTTGAAGGAGAGGACAGCCAAATAGGGAGTGGCCAATATAGTCTAACTATCCACTATCATATAGATGCCTGTGTATAGGTTAATAGGTAGACATTATATATAAAGTGTCCAATCCTTTAGGGCATGTGGGACATAGGATTATTAAGAATATATTTTAATTAGGAGGAAAGCAATATGGCGCAGATTGGAAATTGTTGTACAGATCAGCTAGTTGGTGTGAATGATTCATTATGTTTTACAATTGATTTAGGTGATACAGCAGGAGCGACATTAGCAATTTGGGAGGATACCACTACTTACGTCATTAACGGGACTATTTTGGTAGAAAACAATGGAATTGAGGATGTCGGACCAACAGCGGGGTTGGCAGTAAACGGAACAGCAGTGGCTGGCTTTACTGTCGCCCCGGGTGAGGCTAGATCCATCACTGTGAATAACTTGAATTCAATTGGGATTATTGGAACAGGAGGAACTCCCGCAGGGACGACTGGCAGTGTTAAAGTCTCTTTTTCACTAAACTATAAGTACTAATTTAAAAGGAGGATGAATTCTGCTCATCCTCCTTTATTTAATCAGATATATTACCTTAAAACATAGAATAAGAGTTTACATGTTAGTTTACATCAAGTAAATCTTTTAAAGGTAGTGATCAATATGTGTGCACGAATTAATAAATCGTGCTGCGATCCACTGGGGCCGACAGGACCAACCGGTGAAACAGGACCAACCGGTGAAACAGGAGCAACGGGAGCAACAGGGTCAACAGGAGGAACAGGTCCGACGGGAGCAACCGGAGCAACAGGTCCAACGGGAGTAACCGGCCCAACGGGAGCAATAGGTCCAACCGGAGCAACGGGTTCGACAGGAGCAACCGGGTCAACAGGAGCAACCGGCCCGACGGGAGTAACGGGATCAACGGGAGCGACGGGGATAACGGGTCCAACGGGGTCAACAGGTCTGACGGGAGTAACGGGTCCAACGGGAGCAACAGGGTCAACAGGAGCAACAGGCCCGACGGGAGCAACAGGTCCAACGGGAGTAACGGGTCCAACAGGAGCAACGGGTCCGACGGGAGTCACAGGCCCAACAGGAGTAACGGGTCCGACGGGAGTAACGGGTCCAACAGGAGTAACGGGTCCAACAGGAGCAACAGGCCCGACGGGAGTAACGGGTCCAACAGGAGTAACGGGTCCAACAGGAGTAACAGGCCCGACGGGAGCAACCGGCCCGACGGGAGCAACCGGCCCAACAGGAGCAACCGGCCCGACGGGAGTCACAGGCCCAACAGGAGTAACGGGCCCGACGGGAGCAACAGGTCCAACAGGAGCAACAGGTCCAACAGGAGCAACGGGTCCGACGGGAGCAACAGGTCCAACAGGAGCAACGGGTCCGACGGGAGCAACGGGAGCAACAGGAGCAACAGGTCCGACGGGAGTAACCGGCCCAACGGGAGTAACCGGCCCAACGGGAGTAACGGGCCCGACGGGAGCAACGGGAGCAACGGGAGCAACGGGAGCAACAGGAGCAATAGGTCCGACGGGAGTAACAGGTCCAACAGGAGTCACAGGCCCAACGGGAGCAACCGGCCCGACGGGAGCAACCGGCCCAACAGGAGCAACAGGCCAGACGGGAGTCACAGGCCCAACAGGAGTAACGGGCCCGACGGGAGCAACAGGTCCAACCGGAGCAACGGGTCCGACGGGAGCAACGGGAGCAACAGGAGCAACAGGTCCGACGGGAGTCACAGGCCCAACGGGAGTCACGGGCCCGACGGGAGCAACGGGAGCAACAGGAGCAATAGGTCCGACGGGAGTCACAGGCCCAACAGGAGTAACGGGTCCGACAGGGTCAACGGGCCCAACGGGGTCAACGGGAGCAACGGGATTCACGGGTCCGACGGGAGCAACAGGAGCAACAGGTCCAACCGGAGCAACGGGTTCGACAGGAGAAACAGGACCAACGGGAGCAACAGGTCCAACAGGAACGAGCGTAACGGCAAACTCAATGTATGCGTCGAATACGATAGGAAGTACGGTTGTCGTTTTATTGACTGGTACAAGTGTCCCACTGCCAAGTAATCAAAGTTTGGCTACGTTCACAGCGAATGGTGCCAATACTACTTTTACGGTTCCGGTCACAGGGCGTTATTATTTGACCTATCAAATCAACACAACACTTGCTCTGCTATTAAATTCACGATTACTGTTGAACGGATCGACAGCCATTCCAAGTTCGATCATAACTCCGGCAGTCTCCATCTCTAGTTATAATAATGATGTATTTGCGAATTTAAATGCAGGCGATACGATTTCACTCCAGTTCTTTGGTGTGGTAGGGACTGCTATTTTAGCTGGGGGAGGATCTTTAGGTGCTGCTTTAACAATCATTCGTTTAAATTGATTGAAGTTTGAACTGACTGTTGTAAAAACCACCTGATGAATTTCAGGCTAATCAATTTTAAGATTTTTGTTATACAGTGGATTTTTCATTATTGAATATAAATAGTAATTGAATTGCATTAATAAATATGTGGAGTATTATCGGATTGATAATACTCTCGGTTTTTATATAACAAAAACCTAATAGTAAACCATAGATGAATATTAAAATAAAATCGAAAAAATTGAATTGGAAATGAAGAATAGCAAATATACATGTACTTACAATCAGAGCTATCCAAATGTTTCCTAAGTTCATATCTCCCAGAATGATTTTCCTACATACAATCTCTTCAATAATCGGAGCAAAGAGAAGAATATTAACAATTTGAGAAATGGGATATTGTTTAAGTATATCAAGCAATTCACTTTCCGAAGAAGTGAATTTGTTTAAGAAAAGGTTCTCTATAATCAGTAAGGATAAAACTAATATGATGAAAAAGAACATCCATGCATAACTAATGGTAAAGTCAGTAGAATCAAGATTATTGCTATAAAATAGATAAATTATAAATGTTAGGATAGCTGTGCTATCTCTTATGAACCTTAACCAATCTTCAGGTATGTTTACATGTTTCAGACTAAACCCGATGGTTCTAAACATTATTCGAACAAGGATTTGTAACAATAAAAAAACAACCAGGAGAATTAAGCCAGACTTTATATTCAAAGTATCCATTGAAAAGGCTCCTAACACCGTTTAAGAGTATTTGCGTTTAAAACACTGCCAAAAAACATGATAGTTTCATCCAATCTATTACTTAAAACGAATAATTCAATAAATAGAAGAACCATTAAAATACCTATATTGTAAACTTTATATGTGTAATTATTACATAAATTATAAAATATGTTATATTATAGGAGATAAATAGTTGGTGAGAAAATACCCACAATTGATTTGGAGGGATTTTATGAAGAAACTTAGCTTGCTTGGTTTGCTTTTTATTCTTACTCTTTTAATCGCTGCTTGTGGAACCAATACCACAACAGAAGAAAAAGAGAAAGGGAACAGTTCTGGAACGGAAGAAAAAAATGAAAAGGTTTACAAGGTGGGTGTGGATACAACCTATCCCCCGTTTGAATTTAAAGAAGGAAATGATTATAAGGGCATTGATATAGATTTAATCAATGCGATTGCGAAAGATCAAGGATTTACCATTGAACTTTCCCCAATGGACTTTGGCGGAATCATCCCGGCGCTGCAGGCGAATCAGCTTGATGTGGCCATAGCTGGAATGAGCATTACCGATGAAAGAAAAAGGGTAGTGGATTTCTCGGAACCCTATTTTGATGCCGGATTGACGGTGGTCGTCAATAAGGATAATACGGCCGTTAAATCTATCGAGGACCTTAAGGGTAAGACTGTAGCCGTTAAAAAAGGAACGACGGGTGCCAAATATGCACAGGATAACGCTAAGAAACTAGGAATTAAAGTCGTTCAATTCAATGATAGTCCAGCTATGTTTCAAGAAGTGTCGAACGGAAATGCAGAAGCCCTTATCGAAGATTACCCGGTTATCTCCTATGCGATCACTCAGAAGGAATTAGGTCTACAAATCGTGGGGGATCGTTTGAATGGGGATCAGTATGGCATTGCCGTATTGAAAGGGAAAAACCAGGAGTTGCTGGAACAAATCAATAAAGGACTTGCCAACCTGAAGGAAAATGGAACATACGATGAAATCTTAAAAACGTATCTTGGTGAATAAAGGAAGGGAAGGCGTGCTTATAGCGCGCCTTCTTTTTGAAAGGTGATGAAAATAAAAGTGGATATCATTGTTTCAGCACTGCCCTATTTATTACAAGGACTGCAAGTAACGCTTTATATATTCGCGTTTGCTATTATACTAGGTTTCTTAATTGGTTTAGTCGTGGCCATGTTGCGCCTGGCACCCTTCAAGATATTGAATTGGATTGCAAAGATTTATGTGGATGCGCTTAGAGGGACTCCGTTTATCGTTCAGTTGTTTTTTATCTACTTTGGAATTAATTCCCTACAGTTCATTTCCTTGAATAATACCACCGCTGGAATCATCACCGTTGCAATCAATGCCGGAGCATACTTTGCCGAAATCATAAGGGCGGGCATTCAATCCATTGATAAGGGACAAACGGAGGCAGCAAGATCAATCGGTTTTACAAGTGCCCAAACGATGCGCTTCATCATTCTCCCACAGGCGTTTAGAAGAATGCTTCCTACCATTACAAACCAATCGATCATCAGTTTAAAAGATACCTCCCTCTTATCAATTATAGGTATTGCGGATTTAACACAGCAAGGGCAGATACAGGCCTCGGCAACGTTTGAAGCCTTCAAGATTTGGCTGACTGTCGGTGTGGTCTATTTTATCGTTATCTATCTGTTGACCTTGCTCGCTAATTTCATAGAAAGGAGGGTTCAGTTACGATGAGCATGATCACAGTGAGAAACTTGAAAAAGTCCTTCGGTCACGTGGAAGTCCTGAAAGATATCAATGCTGTTGTGAAAGAAAAAGAAGTGATTTGCGTAATAGGGCCGTCCGGTTCCGGGAAGAGTACCTTTCTGCGTTGTTTAAATCTTCTCGAGGATGTCACGGGTGGCGACGTCATCATTAACGGGCACGAGATAACGGACAAAAAGACAAAAATCAATATTAATAAAGTCAGGCAAGAGGTTGGGATGGTATTTCAACATTTCAACCTCTTCCCGCATAAAACCGTTTTGGAGAACATAACGTTGGGGCCCATTAAGATTCAGTCTATCGAAAAGGGAAAAGCTGAGGAATTAGCCTATGGATTACTGGACAAAGTGGGATTAAGGGAGAAAGCGAAAAGCTATCCCGGGGAACTATCAGGTGGGCAAAAACAACGGGTGGCCATAGCGAGGGCGCTGGCCATGAATCCCAAAATCATGCTTTTTGATGAACCTACTTCCGCACTTGACCCTGAAATGGTAGGGGATGTTTTAGAAGTGATGAAACAACTCGCGCAAGAGGGCATGACCATGGTGGTGGTCACCCATGAAATGGGCTTTGCCCGGGAAGTCGGGGACCGGGTCCTATTCATGGACGGTGGATATATCGTCGAAGAGAACGCACCAGAAGAACTTTTTGGTAACCCCCAACATGAGCGAACTCAGTCATTCTTAAGTAAGGTGCTTTAAAGGATGGCGCTGGTTTGTTTATAAAAGGCAACTCACTTACATAGGAGTTGCCTTTTTTGCGTTTGGTCAAGAAACAAAAGGTAGTAAAATCCAGCATAACCAGACAGATTATGAGGTTTTTCCCCTTATTATTTTAGATTTTCACTGGTTTAAGCTATACTTTATAGTAGAAAATAAAAAGGGATGAAGGAAAGAACCCATTGCAAAATGAAGGGGAATATGAAAAATACATAGGAATGAAGATAAAATTAGTTTGAAACGAGGAAGATATATGTATGATACAAAGAAAAAAAGTAAAAAACTGAAGATATTTACAAAAGTATTCTTTATAGTGATCGGGGCGCTTATCGCATCCTATGGACTAGAAGCCGTGTTAATTCCCAATAACGTGTCGGACGGGGGGGTAACGGGTTTAAGTATCGTTGGATCACAATTGTCTGAATTACCGTTAGGACTTCTGATTGGAATCATCAATATCCCATTTGTTTGGTTAGGTTATAAACAAATTGGTAAAAGTTTCGCTTTATATTCCGTGATTGGTATTGTCTCATTAGCAGTTGGTACGGTCCTTATGCATCGTGTACCGACAATCATTGAAGGGGATACATTGCTCGTTACCGTTGTCGGAGGTATTATCATCGGTTTTGGTATGGGTTTAGCTTTGCGTAATGGTGGGGCATTGGATGGCATCGATATGTTAGCCGTCCTACTTTCAAAAAAATTGCCTTTCGGGACGAGTGACCTCATTCTTTTCTTGAATTCGTTCGTGTTTGTCATCGTTTCAACGGTATTCGGACTGCAAGGGGCTATTCTTTCGGCGATCGCATACTTTATTGCGTCCAAAGTCATTCATATCGTCGAAGAAGGATTAAGTGGTTCCAAAACATTTAAAATCATAACAAAACAACCAGAATTAATGGTTGAGACGATCCGCGATCGCTTAGGTCGTGGCGCAACCTATAATGATGCCTACGGCGGTTATTCGAATGAACTATTTAAGGAAATCACTTGTATCATTAACCGTTTGGAAGAAAGTAAAATGAAAGAAATCATTCATGAAATTGATCCTAATGCTTTCGTTACTGTATATGACGTAGCTGAAGTTAAAGGTGGCAGTTTCAAGAAGAAAAATATCCATTAAGGTTCATGAATGTTTCATAGCGTTAAGAAGATGACTCCCATTTACAGGGTGTCATCTTTTTTTGCATTCTATCTTTTTGGAAAAAACGAGATTAAGTCTCTTTGATAGTGTTAAAACAATGACTCCATACATACACTCTTCTTAAATAGAAAGTTTAGAGGGGAGTTAAAATATGAACTTCGAGATGCAAATGGCGAGAATGCTGGCTGAAAATATTGATGGTTTTGTAAAATTTGTTTATAAACAGTACGAAGATAAAGATAATTGCTTTACGCTAAATCACGATAAATTGTATCAATTGAAGCTTCTCATCGAAGAATACAAGTTTCAAATGATAGCGGATGAACTTCAAAGAATAAACCGTTTTACCTGGGATGAAAAGTACACATATTTATTGGTTGGTAGGTTTAGGGAAGGGATGGCCATTATCGATGAATATGTAGAACATAACTATCATGATTTATTCATTTTTACGGCTAGAATATATACATTGAATACCTTCAGCTTTTCAATAGATAGAAAGGAACCACTCAAGACTGAAGAATCACCTGGATAGGAATTTAAAGTACGAGTATGTAAGTCAAGTTATCCAAAATTAAGAAAGATCCGAAAGCCTCGTAGCCTTCAAGTCCTTCTTAATTCATTCTTTTGGGTAAGGTGATTTGTACTTCCGTTCCTTTGCCTACTTCACTTTTGAAATCTATCATGCCTTGGTGCAGCTGGATAATCCGTCTGTTGATCATAAGGCCTAAACCTGTGCCTTTTTCTTTAGTCGTATAAAAAGGTTCAAATAGTTTTTTTAATCTCTCGTCCGTCATTCCTGAACCCTTATCCGTAATCTTGATTAAATAGTGTTTTTCAGAAATATTTTTCAGGGAAATCTTTATGTCTTCCCTATTTTCCTTGGTTGCTTCTAGAGCATTGGAAATAAGATTTTGCAAGACGTTCGTGATGAGGCTTTGATCGCACTCTGCCTTAATCCTGGTTTCATCATCAAAGTCAATTTCAATACCCTTTAAAGCACACTCCTCTTCCATGCTTTCTATAACATTGGAGATGATAGAGTTTATCGAATGGACCCCAATATTTACCGTCTTATCGGGTTGTGCTATAAACATGAATTTATCAATGATGTCATTGATTCGATCTAGTTCATCCATCATGATATCCAGGTAGCCTTGCATGGGATCATCCTTTGTCCGTTCCTTAAGGACCTGGGTGAACCCGATTAGGGAAGTTAATGGATTCCTAATTTCA
Source organism: Peribacillus sp. NPDC097675 (assembly GCF_050277655.1). Taxonomy (NCBI): domain Bacteria; kingdom Bacillati; phylum Bacillota; class Bacilli; order Caryophanales; family Bacillaceae; genus Peribacillus; species Peribacillus sp. NPDC097675. The sequence goes on from NZ_JBNNSK010000013.1 coordinate 32,577, forward strand.
TGAGCAATTCCAGCAGCTAACTCACCTACTACGGCTAATTTCTCTAATTCCTGTATCTTTGCTTCGTTTCTTTTCTGATCCGAAATATCAAAGGCGGTCCCGATCACCTCTACGACTTCACCATCATTTATGATCGGATTGAGCGAGGCAACATAATAAACATCATCAATATTCCCTTCATACGTAACATTTTCACCCCTCCAGGCCCTTTCATAATAGGTTAGCTTCTGTAGGGCTTGTTTATGAGGTAAAAAGTCAAGTAAGGTATGACCGATTACCATGTCGGTTGGGGTGAGAGCATCTGTCATGAACGAACCTTCTACGAAAGTATGAATATAGTCATTATTCTTTTTTATATATCTAAATACAAATCCATTCCTTGGGATAAGTTCGAGGTAGTCAACATTATTAAAACCATGTAGGTCCTTTTTTTTCATGTTTATTCATCCTTAATGGCGTTTTAAATTCCACATAATTTACTGTAATCCTTTATAAGTAAGTGTTTAATTTGATTTTAACAAAATAGTAAAGGAATTGGGATAGAAAAAGTTTCTTTGATGACAAAGGATTTATTGACTTATATCGGCAAATGATTCCTTCAGATTTATTAAAGCCGTTTCTAAACAAAATCCCCTGACATTGCAACAGTGTCAAGGGATTTTTTGTAGAGGCATATACTTTGCATATGAAATTAAAATGGATATTCGCGATATTTAGTTTGTAGGGAAATCCATTTTGTGACAGTGAATTCTTCGACAATCCATGGGTTACCGAACCTTCCTAATCCACTCATTTTATTTCCGCCAAAAGGTACATTCGTTCCATCGTTAACCGTTTGATCATTGATGTGTGTCATACCGCTATCGATTTGAAGACCTAACTGTTCTGCTTTCTCCATGTCCGAAGAGAAAATGGCAGAGCTTAGACCATACATCGTGTCATTGGCAATCTCGATTGCATCTTCATCCGTTTCTGCTTCAATGATGGAAACAACAGGAGAGAACAATTCCGTTTGAGCAATGGCATCTGTATTTTTAACATCACGGAAAATGGTTGGAGTAAGTACATTGCCAAAGCGTTTTCCTTCTAATGCTAGATTCACGCCGGCAGCTTTGGCGTCTGCGATAATTTGTTGAACCTTTTCTAATTGACGTTCGTTCACAAGTGGTCCAATAACGGTTTTCGGATCTAACTGGTCACCATAAGGAAGTGACTTAGCCCGCTCTACGAATCTGGTGGTGAATTCTTCGTAAAGGTCTTTATGGACAATCAGGCGGTTAATGGCCATGCAAATTTGCCCTTGGTGGATGTATTTGCCGAAAATCGCCGCATCAACGGCACGGTCCACATCTGCGTCAGACAAGACGACGAAGGGATTGTTTCCGCCAAGTTCCAGTGCCACACGTTTCAGGTTTTGTCCTGCGATGGCTCCGATATGTTTTCCTACAGGGGTCGATCCTGTAAAACTGATTAGTCTAGGTATCGGATTGGTCAGCATGCCGTCCCCGATTTCGTCTAAATCCGTAAGAATCATATTGAAGATCCCTTTTGGTAGTCCAGCATATTCGAAGGCTGCGGCAATGAAGATTCCGCCGGCAAACGAAACTTGAACATCAGGTTTATGAACGATTGCATTTCCTAATGCGATGGCTGGAGCAATGGTTCTCATCGATAGATTCATAGGAAAGTTAAATGGTGAAATGGAGGAAATGACCCCCAAAGGCAGACGATGTATATGATTGACCTTTCCATCGATTGCTGATGGCACTTCATGCATTTGATGTATTTCATCGACCATATTAGCCGAAGCTTCTACTATTTCCATCGTCAGTTGGAATTCAACAGTCGCTTTGATAAGAGACCCACCGGTTTCCCGAGCGATCATTTCAATGATTTCCTCACGGTTATTCTCTAAAAATTCCCCGACTTTTATCATAACCTGGCGACGTGTGTCGGCAGATGTTTTTGCCCAGTCTTTTTGAGCTTGTTTTGCTATTTCAAAAGTATCTTCCAGTTGCTTTGCCGTAGCCAAGCTAACGTTTGAGATTACTGTATTGTCATATGGATTTAGGATATCGTATCTACGTGTACTTAAACCCTCGACCCATTCCCCGTTAATGAAGCTTTTGTTTAAATCTTTAATCTTTGTCATTCAATCCACCCCTTTTTATTGAAACGCTTTGAGTTTATCATGGTTTGCACCTAATTAAAAATACCTATATTATTACATATATATATGCTCAGCATATATATATCATTTTGAGGTGGAAATATGGATATTAGACAGTTACGCTATTTCCTTGCCCTTTCGGAAGAGGGGCAAGTTTCTCGTGCAGCCAAAAAGTTGAATATGTCTCAGCCACCTTTAAGTCAGCAACTTAATCTCATGGAGGAAGAACTGGGCGTTACGTTGCTTGATCGGAAAAGGAATGGCAAGAGTATGGAGTTAACCGAGGCGGGAAGAGCGCTTTATGAGAAATCTAAGGTTCTGCTGGATTTATTCGATGACTCCATGCTCGAAGTGAAAGAAACAGGTGAGGGGATACAAGGTACTTTAGCCATAGGGGCAGTACTTGCATATATGTCTTACTTACCAAGCAAAATTAAACTGTTCAATGAAAAATATCCTTCCGTTACTTTTAAATTATTTGCAGGAGATCCATATGAAATCCATAACTATATGGAGAATCAGGATATCGAGGTCGCCCTTGTTTATTTACCTATAGATATGGACCAGGTTTCCATCAAGAATCTTGGGGAGGTACCGAACGTTTTTGTCGTCCCTGAAGAATGGGAGAAGTTTCGTTCCAAAGATGAAATTTCCATAAGTGAAGTGGAAAATACTCCATTGCTTTTAGTGCATAGGGAGAAAGGATCCGGAATCTATGAAGAGATTATGGAGGAGTTTAAAAAGAGGGAATTGAAGCCCGATATTCTGTGTGAGTGCCATGATGTGAACGTCCTGCTTTCTATGGTCTCAGCAGGAATAGGCGCAAGTATCGTCCCGAAATCCGCTGTCTCTCCACACGGCATAAAAGGCGTAAGGGTGCTTGATATCGTCGATTCTTCGTTTCAATCGAATATAGCGCTGATCTGGCGCAATGACCGCTACCTTTCTAAAACGGCGCAACATTTCATAGAGTTGTTTTAATAATAGTAGTAGGGGTTCCACACCATGCTAACCTTCCTCAATAAATGTAGGAGAAGGATTATTTAAATCATATAAGACAGAAGCAGACTCAAAAGGGGTTTGCTTTTTTTATATTCCTTGTATAGGACAATCTCGGATCAGTAAATGCTGAAGGAAAGGAGGCGATGCAGGAATGGGTACTTTTGAAGTTCTATCTCTCATGCTTGGTTTTGGCATGTTTGTCATTGCGATTCTTGATTTTAAAAATCATGATAGGAAGCCTTGAACGTTTGATTGTAATTTCAGGGGAATTATCTGTTTAGCGAGAAAGGTTTTTTTATAACGGTCCTTCTGGATTGACAAAGTTTTAAGCTCCCCTTATTGTACTAATAGACCGGTTGTTATAATTTTCTAGGAGTGATGATTCAGTAATGGCTGATAAACGAACATCTAAAGAAATCCTTATTGAAGCCGCTTCTCGACTTTTTAGAGTCCGTGGATATTATGGTGTAGGACTAAAGGAAATCATTGAGGAGAGCAGTATTCCTAAAGGTTCTCTTTATCATTACTTTCCAAAGGGGAAAGAGGAACTCGCCATCGAGGCAATTAACCATGCTAAAGAGGTTGTTTTACGGAATATAAAGCATGTGTTCGAGATCAATGATGATCCCATTAAGGCACTTCAAGATCATGTCTATGAGGTATCTAAGCTGTTCGGTGAAAAGGGAGAGCTCATTGGATTGCCAATTGGTACGATAGCGGCAGAAACATACTCAACGAGTGAACCTATAAGAATGGCCTGTCAGAGTGCCTTTGCACAATGGCAATCCATTTATGTGAATAAATTTCTGGATGCGGGATACAGTGTAGAGCGGTCGAAAGATTTGAGCCTTGTTATCAATGCTTTAATCGAAGGAGGCATCCTATTATCTTTAACGGCGAAAAATGCGGAACCTCTAGAAGCGATTGCTAAACTTATCCCATCATTATTTATAGGCAAATGAGGCATACAGAAAAATTATGATGTGCTAGGTCAAATCATATCAAGTAACAATTGGAGGGAATTATTTTTATGTCAGATGCAACACAGCAACAAAGTCCCAATCTGGCCATTAGAACGACACCTATTTTGATCGCTTTTCTAATCGCAGGATTCATCGGACTATTTAGTGAAACAGCTTTAAATATGGCACTGGGCGATTTAATAGAAGAATTCAGTGTCAGCCCTTCCACGATACAGTGGCTAACGACGGGATATCTATTGACCCTGGGAATCTTGGTCCCGGTATCAGGACTCTTGATACAGTGGTTCAGTACTCGTCAATTATTCTTTGCTTCATTGGTGTTCTCCATCATTGGGACGCTCGTTGCCGCATTATCTCCAGGTTTTGGATTGTTGCTGGTAGCTCGTGTCATTCAGGCAATCGGAACAGCTTTATTGTTACCTCTTATGTTCAATACGATACTATTGATTTTCCCGGTTCATAAACGTGGGGCCACGATGGGGCTAATGGGGCTGGTCATCATGTTCGCACCAGCAATCGGACCAACGGTTTCTGGCCTGATTCTTCAACACCTGACTTGGAATTGGATTTTTTGGGTTTCCTTGCCTTTCCTTGTTTTTGCCTTATTGTTTGGATTAGTATATATGCAAAACGTCTCACCAATCACTAAACCTAAAATCGACATTCCATCGATTATTTTATCGACGATCGGTTTTGGCGGAATTGTATATGGCTTCAGTATGGCTGGAGATAAAGGATGGGGGAGTGCTGTCGTCTTATTAACCCTTATTGTCGGGTTAATTGGCTTGCTTTCATTCTCACTAAGACAATTGAAGATGGATAAGCCGATGATAGACTTAAGTGTCATGAAATACCCAATGTTTACCTTAGGATTAATCACGGTTTTCCTTGCCTTCATGGTCATCTTGTCTTCCATGATACTATTGCCACTGTACCTGCAAACGGGAATGGCATTAGCTGCGTTTACGGCTGGTCTTGTGCTATTGCCGGGTGGAATCCTGAACGGGATCATGTCTCCGATAACTGGGCGCATTTTTGACAAGTATGGTCCAAGAGGATTAGTCACTCCAGGATTCATCATCGTGATTATCGTGTTATGGTTCCTATCGAATGTCACAACGGAAACGACGATCACAACGATTATCATCCTGCATTCGTTATTGATGGTCGGTGTCTCCCTGGTGATGATGCCTGCACAGACAAATGGTCTTAATCAGCTTCCAAAAGATCTATATCCCGATGGAACGGCTTTAATGAATACATTGCAACAAGTGTCGGGTGCAATAGGTACGACAGTAGCTATTACAATCATGTCAGCTTCGCAAAAATCGTATATGTTGGAAGTGGAGAATCCATTAGACCCAACTGTTTTAGGCGCTGCGTTGACCGCAGGTGTTCAAGATGCCTTTATCTTCGGTTTACTTCTTGCTGTCGTTGGTCTGGTTGTTTCCCTCTTCATAAAAAATGCACGCGAAAAACAAGCATAAAAAAAGTAGCCAGAAAGAGATCAACATTCTCTTCTGGCTACTCTTTTTTATTTAGATTTTTAATCAAGCCAATCCGGATTTCTTAAGCTCTGCCATTGTTGCACGTTCTTTTTTTCCATGCAAGAAATAGTAAAGAACAGCAGTGACAAGGACGACAATTCCCAAGATGATGTATAGATTGCTGTATCCCGTTTTTGGAATGATAAATCCTAAAGCGTAAGGTCCGAAGCCAAGTCCCGCATCAAGTGCGATAAAGAAAGTGGATGTGGCTAACCCCATACGGTGAGGCGGCGTCAATTTGACAGCGATAGCTTGCGTGCTCGATTGCATATTACCAAAGCCAAGACCAATTAGGATTCCGGCTAAAAGCAAGGTAAAACTAGTGGTTGCTGTACTTAGTAGCAACATACCTCCAGCAAAGATAATGAAGGAAGGGTACATAATATAGTTCGAACCTTTGGAGTCCATTAAGCGACCTGTGAAAGGACGCGATACGAGTACGGCGACCGCATAGACAAGGAAGAAGAAGCTTGCCGTGCTGACCAGGTTAATTTCAATTGCATAAAAATTAATATAGGACAGGACGCTAGAGTAACAGAAAGCGACTAGTAGCGTAATGATTGCGATTGGAACGGCATTCGGTTCAATAAAGCTAGAGAGCTTAAAGCCTTTAACCTCAGATCCCTTGGTTGAGGTCTGTAATTTTGGAACATATACGAAAAGGGATGTAATAAAAGCGATTATGCCTAAGACCACGCAGAATCCTAGAATCACTTGGAATGAAGAATGTTGACTTAAGGAAAGCCCGATGAAAGGTCCGATTGCTGTAGCCAATGTTGCACTCATGCTGAAGTAGCCGATGCCTTCCGCTTTTCTTGTGACCGGGATGATCTGAGCCACGATCGTTCCAGAGGCAGTTCCGGCCATTCCCATTGTAAAACCATGAATTAAGCGGTTAAAGAGGAGAAAGGGAACCCCGAGATCCACAAAGTATAATATGGATGCCAATGTGAAGAGAACCAATCCAATGATTAATGTCTTCTTTCGACCAATTGCATTGATGAAGCGACCGATCATGAGTCGGCCAATTAATGAACCGATAATGAAAATTCCGGTTATAAGTCCTGCCTGGCTCGTTGTGGCACCATATTCCTTTACCGCATAGACCCCGATAGTGACCATTAATAAATAAAAGATTAACGTGATAAAAAAGTTGACGGAAGAAACGATGATAAAGTCCTTCGTCCACAATTTTTGTTTAGATTGTTGCAATTTTCTTGTCTCCTCACTTTATAAGTTTGTGTCGTATGCTTTCCATAATGCGAATGGCCTCTTGCTGTTCAACCTCCGAAATCCCCGTCAAGATATCCTGCTCGAATTGATCAATCGTCACACGTACTTCCAGATATATAGTTTTCCCTAATTCAGTAAGTTGCATGATTCTTTCACGTTTATCCTTACCTGGAATTTGTTCCACGTAACCGAGTTCTTCTAATCGGTTAATGGTTCGTGTGACCGTCGGTTTTTCCACACCTTGATAGGTGGATAGGTCTACAAGTGTTGAGGGACCGTCATTAAATAATCGATACAAAATTGTCCATTGCGCTCTGTATAGATTGTGTTTACCAAGCTCGATATTAAGGTTATTTTCAAAAGGCCTGTATAATAGAACTAATTGATGGAAGAATTTGCGGTACGTTTCGATTTTCGTTGCCCCCTCGTCTATTATAGTTACCCTTGGTAACTATAATAGTGTACCAGATATATGAACGGTCTGTATAGGGCCAACTTTACTTTTGATGTAAGGGGAAGGGAATGGCGATGGAACGTTTAGGATTTACAATATGGGCTACATTATAGAATATAGAAGAAAAGCAAGCATAAATTTTGACCGGTGTTATTAGATAATGCTAGTCTTACTTTTCTATATCATGTAGTAAAAATCAAGGAGGAATACACATGACACAATTAAAACAACAAACCATTACTTTGGCAAACCGACCTAAAGGGATGCCTTCAAAAGAAGACTTCAAATTTGTGGAGGGTGAAGTTCCTACACCAAAAGACAATCAAGTACTAGTTCGGACACTTTACTTATCCGTTGATCCTTATATGCGTGGAAGAATGCAAGACACTAAATCATATATTGCCCCATTCGAATTGAACAAAGTTATTACGGGGGGCGTCGTGGCTGAGGTGGTAGAATCCAAATCAGATTCCTTCAAGCAGGGCGATGTCGTTGTGGGAAACATCGACTGGGCAGAATATACAGTTGTAAATGAAAAGCAAGTTAGAGTGATTGATCCTAAAGTTGCGCCAATCACGACTCATTTAGGGATACTGGGAATGACGGGATTAACAGCGTACTTTGGATTACTGGATATCGGTAAACCACAAGAAGGCGAAACGGTCGTTGTGTCCGGAGCAGCTGGTGCCGTTGGTTCGGTAGTCGGACAAATTGCTAAAATCAAAGGGGCCAAGGTAGTGGGCATTGCCGGTTCGGATGAGAAAATCGAGTATTTAACAAAAGAATTGGGCTTTGATGGAGCCGTCAATTATAAGAAAGATAGTTTTGAAACAGATTTGAAAAACGCTCTTCCTGATGGTGTCGATGTTTATTACGATAATGTTGGTGGAGAAGTAACTGATGCTGTTTTCACACTGTTAAATACGAATGCTCGTATTCCATTGTGTGGTGCGATTTCTTCTTATAATGCAGAAGGAAAAGATTTTGGGCCACGCCTGCAATCCGCGATGATTAAAACGAGTGCCCTTATGAAAGGCTTTACGATTGGCAATTATGCAGATCGTTTACAAGAAGGCGCTTCAGACTTGGGCCAGTGGCTGCAAGAAGGTAAGCTGAAGTATGAAGAAACGATTGTGGAAGGGTTCGAGAACACGCCTGAGGCATTCTTGGACTTATTCAAAGGGAAAAATCTAGGCAAGCAGCTTGTAAAAGTTGCCGATCCAAAATATGCAACGCTATAAGTTTTCATATCAGGCATAGTAGAGGGAGACCTTTACTATGCTTTTTTTTATGTTCACGGGGACTATTTCATTTTTTTGTCTTTTATCCATTGAAATGTGTGTAAATATTCCGAATTTGCATATAAAATGTACATACAGACAGAAAGGTGATGGATTATGTCAAACGTTGCTAAATTTCGAGATTTTTTAAACCGGGAGAAAATCTATATGAATGAGCTGAAGGAGGATGATATCACCTTTTTTAGAGTGGAACAGAAGTTAAAGGACGGGTGGAAGGTCCTTTTGGTCTTTTCTTTTAGTCAAGATGAAAAGGTGGCGGACTTATTTTGTTTCAATGTAGCTGAGCTAAAGAATCCTGATAAGAAAATGGATGTACATACACTGTTGAATGAATATAATGCTAATTTCCGATATTCGAAGTTGTACGAGGAAAATGGGACGATTTCCATCCGCTATGCCTATTCCCTGGATGAGGAATTTCACCCGGATTTAGCATTCCGAAAGTTGATTATGCTACTTGAGACAGCAGAGCAGGTTTATCCACGTCTTATGGAAGTCATATGGTCTTGAACATGAATGGTTGGAAAGTTCTCTTTTTAGGGAACTTTTTAACATGTATTCTAGAATAGAGCATAGACTAGTCATATCTCCAGGAAATTATATTTTTTTCAAAAAGACTATTGCATTTCTTTAGAATTAGCTATATAATTATTTTTGTTGTTAGTCATTCGACAAAGTTCTACAAAAACCTGCGGGTGTAGTTTAGTGGTAAAACCTCAGCCTTCCAAGCTGATGATGAGGGTTCGATTCCCTTCACCCGCTCCAATCATACATACTCATAACGCAGGGTTTCGTTACCTGGAGAACGAAGCCTTGGGTTTTTTATATTTACTGAGATGCTAAGTAATCATAAATGAGTGGTAAGAAAGTCTTGTGAAAAAACTATTGCATTTTATTCTATTAACCTTTATAATAATTTTATTAGTTTCTTCGACAAACTTCTACAATAGCCTGCGGGTGTAGTTTAGTGGTAAAACCTCAGCCTTCCAAGCTGATGATGAGGGTTCGATTCCCTTCACCCGCTCCAATTTTACATACTCATAACGCAGGGTTTCGTTACTTGGAGAACGAAGCTTTGCGTTTTTTATATGTTCGATAAGAGATCCCGCTGAATGCAGCTGGATTTTTTTAATGCCTGCATTTGTAAGTATCTGTTCATTTGCCTATAATTTAGGTAAGTGTATATGGAGAGAAGAGGTTGTTCATGGATAAGAAGTTGAATATCAAATCATTTTTTTCCTTGTTAAGATCGGAAAAGTTGCCAATGGGAATGGTTATTTTTGTATTGGTGCTAAGTTTAGTGGAAACGGTGGCGAGCCTTGTTGTGCCTTTGGTCACGAAGGACCTGGTCGATATGGTCTCAGGAAGTGGGATTGAAAGAACGACCATCTTCCTTTTACTTGGTGCATTCATCGTCCAGACTGTTGCGGGAGGATTTTCTTATTACTTTTTGAGCTATATCGGTGAAAATGTAGTGGCCGGTATTCGCCGGAAACTGTGGAACCATACATTGCAATTGCCGATTTCCTTTTTCGATTCCCACCAGTCCGGTGAGACGCTTAGCCGGATCACTCAGGATACGAATACGATCAAGACGATTATCACCAACCATTTCGTGACATTCATTTCGGGAATCATTTCGATAATTGGATCGGTCATCATTTTATTTATGTTGGATTGGCGAATGACCACCATCATGCTTAGCATCGTGCCATTGTCGATGTTAATTCTAATTCCGCTTGGACGAAAAATGTATAAAGTCTCTAGGCAAACACAGGATGAAATGGCGACCTTCAGCGGAAACCTAGGGAGGGTCCTGAGTGAAGTGCGTCTTGTGAAATCACATAATGCAGAAGCGATAGAACGTGAAAAAGGCAATGGTGGCGTAAGTGAGCTCTTTCGTTTCGGCTTGAAGGAGGCGCGTATCCAAGCCATCATATCCCCCTTCATGACGACGGTCATGATGGTGATCCTTGTAATATTGATTGGGTACGGGGGAGTACGGGTTGCTTCCGGTGCATTGACCGCCGGGACGCTAGTGGCCATCATTATTTACATGATACAAATCATCGTCCCATTCAGTCAGTTGGCCTCGTTCTTTACGGCCTTTCAAAAGGCGATGGGAGCAACGGAACGGATTCAGAACGTCCTGTCGATACCGGGTGAAACATATGAAGGGAAGCATGGCACGTTAGTTACGGCGGATTTTACATTCAAGAATGTTTCATTTTCCTATCAAACGGCCAAGCCGATCTTACAGGACATATCCTTTACGGTTCCAGCTAATAAGACCGTCGCCCTTGTGGGACCAAGCGGTGGCGGGAAGACGACCATCTTCTCGTTGATTGAACGGTTTTATGAACCGACAAATGGGCAAATCACGCTGGGACCCGTGTCAATCAAGGATATTGACCTGTCGTTATGGCGGTCGCAAATTGGGTATGTATCACAGGAAAGTCCGATCATGACCGGGTCGATAAAAGAAAATATAGCGTATGGATTAGGCCGCCATGTGGAATTGGATGAAATCATCGGTGCGGCAAAAATGGCCAATGCCGAGCGGTTTATTGAAAAGCTTCCGGAGGGCTTTGATACCGAGGTGGGGGAAAGAGGCGTGAAGTTATCAGGTGGTCAACGGCAACGGATTGCCATTGCCCGTGCTGTGCTGCGCAATCCAAAAATCCTGCTGCTTGACGAGGCGACCTCGAATCTCGACAGTGAATCGGAGCTCCTTGTACAGCAGGCCATCAAAAATCTGATGGCTGGACGGACGACAATAATCATTGCCCATAGGCTTTCAACTGTAATTGAAGCCGACCAACTGCTTGTGGTGGAAGAAGGTCGGATTACTGGAGCAGGAACACATGAGGAGCTGCTTACTAGTCACGACTTGTATCGTAAGCTTGCCACACAACAATTGCAGCTACAAAACTGAATCGCATAAAAAAACCTGGGTCATGTATTTCGCGACCCAGGTTTTATTTGTTTTATCCTTCTAGGACAGAATACGTTCCTTCCCCGCCGTGGATCTCAAGGAACATGTCCATCAATGATTTCGTCAGCTGTTGCGCTTCTTTGATTGGTGTCTTGGCTTGCAAATAAATGATCTGGATGGCATGTTTCGTTTCTTCGGTGACCTTTGTCCGTTCTGAATCGACATAGGGACTTCCAAACGGGCCATGATCATCAACGGAAACAATCATGTTTTCCATCGAGTTCAACCGGCCGTTCAAGCCGTCATACTTGTCTGTGCTCCCGCCAATATCAATCGAGATATTTCCTGCTAATTTGTCGGTATCGTAAATGCCAATCGGAACTTCGTATAAAAGCGAGAAAAAATTATTCAAGTCGATGGCCGAATGGATGGGTGTTAAGTAATTCTGTTTTTTGACCCGGCGATAGAGGGCTTCGACGGAAGGCCGGTAGCGTGACGGGTTTGTTCCAGTCATTTTAAAAATTTCACGCCATTCCTTGATACCTGGAAAATCCGTGAGTTCTTTTTCTTCCAGGTCGAAGAATAGAGCTTCCTGGAATAATTGAAGTCTCCCTTTTACCATTTGCGGTGAGGGGCCGACTTCGATGTTTTCGTATGTAATGACACCAACCTTGAAATCAGGGATTTTGCTGCCGATATTAGAGGAAATCTTAATTTCCAAGTGATACACCTCCAAAAATGATTGAAATTAGTTTATCATAGATACCAATGGTTTGATATGTTACACGCATCATTGGGTAGAATGAAGAGAACGAAGGTGATCAATATGGATATGCATGCACTCAAGCAAGAAGTGATTATATATAGTAAGGAAATAGGCATCGATAAAATCGGATTTACGTCGGCCACGACTTTCACGGATTTGAAAAGTAGGCTGATCCGGCAGCAGGAGTTGGATTACCAGTCCGGTTTTGAAGAAAAGGACATTGAAAAAAGGGTCAGGCCCGAATTGATCTTTGATAAACCGCAATCGATCATTTCCATTGCACTGGCCTACCCTTCGAAATTAAAGCATGCCCCTCAGAGCAAGAAAGGAGAGCGGCGCGGGATTTTTTGCCGGGCCTCCTGGGGAACGGATTACCATAAGGTTTTACGTAATAAACTGCAGCTCCTGGAGGATTTTATCAAAGAGAAAGTACCTGGTGCCATGGCAAAATCAATGGTCGACACGGGTGAGCTTTCGGACCGGGCCGTTGCTGAGCGGGCAGGAATCGGTTGGAGCGCCAAGAACAGCATGATCATCACTCCGGAATTTGGTTCATATGTGTATTTGGGTGACATGATCACCAACCTGCCATTTGAGCCGGATCAGCCGATGGAGGATCAATGCGGCACATGCAACAAGTGTGTGGATGTGTGCCCAACAGGTGCACTGGTGCAGGGTGGGCAGCTGAATGCCAAACGCTGTATTGCCTTTTTAACGCAGACGAAAGACTTCCTTCCTGATGAATTCAGGACGAAGATCGGCAACCGGTTGTATGGATGTGATACGTGTCAGACGGTCTGTCCAAAAAACAAAGGGATGGATTTTCATTTCCATCAAGAAATGGAGCCGGACCCCGAGCTCGCTAAACCGCTACTGAAACCTTTGCTCACCATCTCCAATCGCGACTTTAAGGAGACATATGGGCATGTTTCCGGATCGTGGCGGGGCAAAAAACCGATACAACGTAATGCCATCCTTGCACTGGCTCACTTTAAGGACGAAACGGCTCTGCCGGAATTGATTCAGATCATGAAGGAAGACCCGCGCCCTGTACTGCGTGGAACCGCAGCATGGGCGATTGGGAAAATTGGTCAGGAACAATCGGCATCCATCTTGGAAGAAGCCAGGATGAAGGAAAGCGATGAAGAGGTATTAGCGGAAATAGAAAAAGGATTGCAATTCACCATCACCCATCAATAGTTGGAAGAAAGACCCCGATTCCTGTTTCGGGGTCTTTTCAAATGGGTGTTTGACCGATAAAAAGGCTGAATAGACCGATAAATGGACCCATTTGACCGATAAAACCAACAAACAGACCGATAAATGGGCAAGAAGGCATTTTTTCCTCCTAAATGTAGTTGTGTTTTTGTCCATGCCCTCCTTCATACACATTAGAAGAGGCGTTATGAAGGAGGGTTTGATTGTGAGGGAACAGTTGAAACAGCTTTTACAGGAAAGAGTGGAACTTTACACTTCCGACGAGCATGTCCGGGGTGAGGGAAAGATTTATTTGAAAAAGGAAGCGTTGAAGAAACACTCTACTGAAATTGTGCGTGTGAATGCTGCTGGCAAGGTTCACTCGGAGCGGCATGAAGGAGATGTTCAGATACTCGGCTATCAAGTGCAACTGCAATACTTGATGAAACAGGAGGATGTCTTTTATATAGAAGAGGAAATGGAGGAAAGGGAGGCAAGGTTCCGAGATGGATATTTAATAGAAGAACGGGAACTTGAGCCGAATCTTGACTCTATTGAGGTCCCGCAAAATTGGGAAGTGGGATTGGACCGGCTTTCTTATAGATATGACCGAATGAAGGCTGTTCAGTATGCCGAGCGATGGTGGAATGAATTTAATCCGGATTATTACAAGTTCACCGATGATTGCACCAATTTTATTTCCCAGTGTTTGCATGCAGGGGGCATCCCCATGTGGGGGGCGTCGAATAAAAATCAGGGATGGTGGATCAGGGGCAAGAACTGGAGCTATACTTGGACGACTGCCCATTCTTTATATCATCTGCTTAAGGGTGGTAAGGGGATCAGGACTAAAGAAGTAGGGACGGCTCAAGAATTGAACCTGGGTGACATCCTGTGCATTGACTTTGAAGGGGATGGACGATTTGACCATAACTTGATTGTGACGGCCAAGGATCAAAATGGAATGCCACTCGTGAACGCCCATACGATGAATAGTCGTCACCGGTACTGGACGTATGAGGATTCGTCCAGGTATACCCCGAATATCGTCTATAAGTTCTTCATGATATTAGATGGAGTGTGATTGTTTTTAGTCTGTTTGTTTAATGCTATAATTAGATGAAGTTTAAACTAGAGGTGAAAATGAAGTGGCTATACATGTAGTTTTATATCAACCACAGATTCCAGCAAATACAGGTAACATCGCAAGAACGTGTGCAGGAACGGATACACACTTGCACCTAATCCGTCCGCTTGGTTTTTCAACGGATGACAAACAGCTTAAGCGGGCGGGGCTCGATTATTGGGAACATGTTAAAATCCATTATTATGATTCATTGGAAGAGTTCTTTGAGAAGAATGCCGGTGGCGAGTTTTATTACTTAACGAAATTTGGTGAGCAACCACATACAACCTTCGATTATAGTGATAAAGAAAGTGAAGTGTACTTCATTTTCGGACGCGAAACGACAGGACTGCCAAAAGAATTGATCAATGACAATATGGACCGCTGTCTCCGGATTCCGATGACGGATAAAATACGGTCATTGAACCTATCCAATACGGCTGCCATATTGATATATGAAGCACTAAGACAACAGGATTACCGCGATTTGGAATTAAAAAGAGAATATTGATGAGGAATCCGTCAGCGAGGGGGACCCTTTGCTGACGGATATTTCACCATACATATATTTAGGGGGGGAAAGAAATGAATAACATGATCGAGAAAATATTAGACCACCGTTCCGTCCGTTCCTTTGAGGACAAGTTATTGTCCAAAGAACAAATTTCCACGATTGTTGAGTGTGCGCAGGCTGCATCGACTTCAAGCTATATCCAAGCATATTCCATCATTGGGGTGACGGATCCGGAAAAGAAAGCCAGGCTTGCTGAATTGGCCGGACCTCAAGCATATGTAGAAAATAATGGACATTTATTCGTATTCTGCGCCGATCTGCATCGTATGGACATGGTTGCAGAGATGGAAGATCAGGATCTTACGGCACCGATTGAAAGTACGGAAAAATTCATGGTAGCATGCATCGATGCAGCACTCGCTGCTCAAAATGCGGCACTTGCTGCTGAATCGATGGACCTTGGCATTTGCTATATCGGTGGCATACGTAACGATCTTCAGCAAGTTTCGGAAATCCTGGATATTCCGCAGCGTGTCGTCCCTTTATTCGGCCTTGTGGTTGGGTATCCTAAAAAACGTTCAGATAAAAAGCCAAGGCTTCCTCAAGTCAATGTATACCATGAAAATGGCTATCAAACGGACAAACAGACATTCATCGACCAGCTTGAAGAGTATAATGAAACGATTTCCCGTTATTATGAGCTTCGGACCAACGGAAAACGTAAAGAAACCTGGACGCAACAAATGGCTGATATGGCCGGCAAGAAAAGCCGCATGTATATGAAGGACTATGTGGAAAAACAAGGATTGAAAAAACAATAATCATCGGTGGATATTCTCTACTTAATGTTGTAGCATCCATTCAAAAGGATCACATTCCATTAATTATATAGAGCTTAAAAATAAGGAGCCCGACACTAAGTGTTGGGCTCTTATTTCTTGTATTAATCAAAATAATGCAGATGAATTTTGCTTGATGAACTATTTTAAAAGCTTCACGAAGTCAAGTCATAATTCAAGTATAAGGAGCAATATCCGCTTTTTAACAAAGTAAATATTGACAAAGGCAATAGTGAGAAAACTTCGCAACGTATTTAAGTATATAATAATCATTCGCACTGATTTTTTTAATTAAGAAAGGAAGTAACAATTTGCAGGTATTAGGTGGTATTTTATTTTTTTGTAGCTTCATAGCTATCTTTGTATTTATTATTCTAGGTATAGTAGCACTAATCAAAAAGAACGGAAAGGCAAAATCACGTTTTATTAAGTTGGGTGGTTCATTTATCGTAGCCATCATTTCAATGATTATTATAGGAGTAAGTGGGGAATCAGAAGCAACCACAATAGATAAAGAGAAGCTAGCTAAAGAACAGAAAACAGAAAAAGCAGAAACACTTGAAGAAAAAGCTAAAGCTGAGAAGCAAGCCAAGGAAGAAGCAGAAAAGAAAGCTAAAGAAGAAGCTAAAGCTGAATTAGCGGCTAAGAAAAAGGCTGAGGCTGAGAAGCGAGCCAAGGAAGAAGCAGAAAAGAAAGCTAAAGAAGAAGCGGCTGCTAAAAAAGCAAATGCAAAACCTATTGAATATAATAGGTTGAAGAAAAATCCAGATAAAATGATTGGTGAGTATACGAAATACACGGGTAAGGTGGTTCAAATCCAGGAGGAAGAGGACTTTACGGCTATCCGTTTAGCTGTTACAAAAACTTCATATGGATATGACCCTAATGACATTATAATGGTCATGTATGCGGGTACGACTGATTATATAGAAGATGATGTAATTACTGTGTACGGAACTATTTCTGGTAAATACAACTACACATCTCAAGCTGGTTGGGAAATTTCTATTCCAAGCATGCTTGCTGAAGAGTTTGAAAAATAAAAGGGAAATCATTCTTAGTGGAGGCACTTATATGGTGTCTCTTTTTTATACGCTTTTCTTTCCAAAAAAAGGGCTGACCCAAAAGTCATTTTGGGACAACCCTTTTTCTATAGATTATTTATTTTTCACACCTGGTTTGTCGGCATATCCACCAGTGAAGATGGCTGCTAAAAATGCAATGGCGACTGCAATGATAATAACTGTGCCCATGATGTAACCTCCCTTATCCATATTGTCCCACTTAAGTATAGGCTTAGTATACCCTAATTTTTGGTGGGTGTGCACGTAATTTTTCTTCTCGGGAGATTTGTCTTCAAATATTCAAGACTTTACAGCAAAGCTGTAAAGTGAGAAACCGGACTAAGGATGTCCTCTTTGGAAAGTCTGACATGTTTGTCAAACTCGGCGCATAGATTTAAGTATTCTCTGAAAGTGATAGGGGGAGGTTCCGAGATGGATATTTTAAAGAAAATCGAAAAATTTAGAGAAGATGAACAGAAGCTGAAGTGGGAAGGTACCTTCGCAGAGTACTTAGACATCTTGAAAGAAAAGCCATTAGTTGCACAATCTGCTCATTCGCGTGTATACAACATGATCAGAGATGCTGGGATAGAGGAAGTAGATGGGACGAAGAAATACAATTTTTTCAGCGGTCAGCTGTTTGGTCTTGAGGATTCACTGGAAAGGCTCATCGAGGAATATTTTCATCCGGCAGCCAAGAGGTTGGACGTACGAAAAAGGATTTTGCTTTTGATGGGGCCGGTCTCAGGCGGGAAATCGACACTTGTTTCACTCCTGAAGAGGGGGCTCGAAAGTTATTCATTAAATGATTCAGGGGCGATCTACGCGATAAAAGGATGCCCGATGCATGAAGATCCACTGCATCTCATTCCGCAAAACTTGCGGCAGGATTTCTTTGAGGAATATGGCATTCGGGTTGAAGGAAATTTGTCGCCGCTGAATGTGATGAGGTTGGAACAGGAGTATGGAAGCCGGATTGAAGACGTGATGGTGGAGCGTATCTTCCTTTCAGAAGACAAACGTGTGGGGATTGGTACGTTCAGTCCATCCGACCCTAAATCACAGGATATTGCCGACTTGACGGGTAGTATCGACTTTTCGACGATTGCTGAATTTGGTTCAGAATCTGATCCGCGCGCCTATCGCTTTGATGGAGAGCTCAATAAAGCAAACCGCGGAATGATGGAGTTCCAGGAGATGCTGAAATGTGATGAGAAGTTTTTATGGCATTTGCTCTCGTTGACCCAGGAGGGGAATTTTAAAGCGGGAAGGTTCGCATTAATCAGTGCCGATGAACTAATTGTGGCTCATACGAATGAAACGGAGTACAAAGCATTCATTTCCAACAAAAAAAATGAAGCCCTGCATTCCCGGATCATCGTCATGCCGATTCCATATAATTTAAAGGTGAGCGAGGAAGAAAAGATCTATGAAAAGATGATTCATGAAAGTGATGTGTCCGATGTCCACATCGCTCCACATACGTTAAAGGTGGCAGCCATTTTCAGCATCATGACCCGTTTGAAGGACCCCAAAAAAGGTGACATCGATTTATTGAAAAAGATGAGATTGTATGACGGGGAAAATGTCGAAGGCTTCAACTCTGCGGACATCAATGAGTTGAAGAAGGAATATCAAGATGAAGGCATGAGCGGAATCGATCCACGTTATGTGATCAACCGGATTTCCTCCACGATCATTCGTAAGGAAAATCCGTCCATCAATGCACTGGACGTATTAATGTCGCTTAAGGCAGGCCTTGACCAACATCCGTCGATTACGAACGAGCTTAGGGAACGGTATTTGAATTTTATCTCGCTTGCACGTAAAGAATATGATTCGATTGCCAAAAATGAAGTGCAAAAGGCATTTGTATATTCCTATGAAGAGTCGGCAAAAATCCTTATGGATAATTACCTTGATAATGTCGAAGCATATTGCAATAAATCAAGACTGCGCGATCCACTGACTGGGGAAGAAATTAATCCAGATGAGAAATTGATGCGGTCCATTGAAGAACAAATCGGCATTTCCGAGAATGCGAAAAAAGCATTCCGTGAAGAAATCCTGATTCGGATTTCTGCATATGCACGAAAAGGAAAACGATTTGATTATAATTCGCATGACCGCCTGCGTGAAGCCATTCAAAAGAAACTGTTTGCTGATTTGAAGGATGTTGTTAAAATCACGACGTCAACGAAGACACCAGACGAAAGACAACTGAAGAAAGTGAATGAGGTCATCAAGAGACTTATTGACGAACATGGGTATAATTCGACCTCGGCCAATGACTTACTGCGCTATGTAGGAAGCTTGCTAAATCGCTAAAAAAACGAAGACCCCTGCCTTGAAAGGTGGGGGTATTTATAACGAAATAAGAAAATATTGTCAATTATTTGAGTTTGTGGTATCTTTTAGCTGAAGCAATGATGGTTCTCTTATTCATAAATCAAGACATGCAAGAGTCTGAAATAGTTCGAGCTTCCTAGTTAAGTTCTTACTCGATATAGGATAGTTTTCATGGCCAAGAATAATCGTATAGTTATCAATCTCTAAGTGCATCATTAAAAAAGTTGATGGAGGGATTTCAGATGAGTGTTATCGCTGAATTGAATGAATTGGTTGGTAAAATCAACAGCAATCCGGAGCATATCCAAAACGAAAAGAATCGTGTCTATCAATTCGACATTGAAGATATAGGAACGGTTCAGCTGCTAATTGAAAATGGACAGGTTGAAGTGGTGGAAGGGACGGCAAACGATCCGCAAGTGACATTGAAGTTATCTGAGAAAAACTTCTCGAAGTTATTAAAGGATGATTTAAATACCACGGTCGCGTTCATGACAGGTGGCCTGAAGGTAGACGGAAATATCGGACTGGCTTTGAAGCTGCAGGAAATTCTAAAGCGTTATCAATGAAAACACCGAACTCTGCTTGTACCGGGAGAGTTCGGTGTTTTTTGTCGTGGGATCCTTATCCTTTATTTAGTCACATTCAGTCCGTATTGTTCGATAAGTGTGACGAGTTGATCTGGTGATAACTTTTCTTCACTATACTCGATTTTAATCTCACCATCTTCTACATCAATGATGGCTCGCTCGACACCGTCCGTATTCAATAGGATGGACTCTAGGTTTAAAATCGGGCCCTCCGCTGTCGCTTCCCTTACATAGAGCGTAGTGGTTTGCATGCTCCAAGCACCTCCTGAAATTTTTCCATATGGTTTATCTTTACCCCAAAGCGGTAAGACATATGTCCGGTTTGGAATTTGGAAATATTGGGTATCAATAAGGAAGAGGTGATTTCAATGAGTAAAGAAGAATTGAAACGGGAGCATGTTCCAGAAAACAGTTCGATGGCCAAGGATTTAGACGAGATGAAAGAACTCGGCAAGCAAATGGAACGGCAGAGAACGAACGAAGAACTGAAGGAATGGTATAAACGCCCAGGTACCGTCCAACATGAAGTCGAGGAAAAAAAAGAGTGAATCAATGTGCCAATAAAAATATTCCTATGTAAAAAGGGTATCCAAGTTAGTTCCCAGGATGCCCTTTTATTTATGCCGAGTTAGGGTTTTAAGTGGAACCCTTGTTTCGGATACGACTTCCGGATGTACAAAAAGGTGGCTTGAAGATTCACTCAAGAAAGTAATCTTTATCATAATAACCTCAAAGTTCCCTCACGCAAATGACCCGACGTCATTCCCCCAGCAAAATTGACTCCCGGCTTATCATGTCACTTGAATTCCCCCCTTATATCGGGTAAAGACTTGTCTTCTTCATGGGCAAACAACTATTCTTGAATTTTTATGTAAATTATCTTTCGCTGCTGCATAAGATAGATTAATACTTTACTTTTCATACGATTTTTTTCGGATTGTATTTTTGACTAGATAAACCTGTGATGCTGTGGGCTTTCTCACACTAATTTATTATATGAAGGAATGATGAAAAGCGTGCAAACATTTTTAAGGGGGGAAGAGAATGTCAGAAGAGAGTAAGAAGCAATATGTGATCTCAGAGGAAAATTGGTCCCTCCATCGAAAAGGCTATGATGATCAACAACGCCATCAGGAAAAGGTGCAAGAGGCTATCAAGAATAATCTGCCTGATTTGATTTCTGAAGAAAGCATCGTGATGTCCAATGGTAAGGACGTTATCAAAATCCCGATCCGCTCCCTGGATGAATATAAAATTCGCTATAACTATGATAAGAACAAACATGTCGGTCAAGGGGACGGAGATAGTAAAGTCGGGGATGTCGTAGCAAGAGATGGGGCACCATCGAATGCAGGTTCCGGTAAAGGGCAGGGTGCAGGGGATAAGGCGGGCGATGACTATTATGAAGCCGAAGTGTCCATGATGGAGCTGGAAGAAGCACTGTTCAGTCAATTGGAGCTGCCGAATCTACAGAAAAAGGAACATGCGGAGCATACGCTGGAGCACATTGAATTCAACGATATCAGGAAAACAGGCTTGATGGGGAATATCGACAAAAAGAAAACGATGATATCTGCCTTTAAACGGAATGCCCTAAGTGGTGACCCAGGCTTTCATCCCATTTATAAGGAAGACTTTAAATTCAAAACGTGGAATGAGGTCGAAAAGCCGGACTCCAAAGCGGTTGTATTGGCGATGATGGATACTTCAGGAAGTATGGGACTATGGGAAAAGTATATGGCCCGGAGCTTTTTCTTTTGGATGAACCGCTTTTTACGGACAAAATATGAAACGGTTGAAATCGAGTTCATTGCCCATCACACGGAAGCGAAGGTTGTGTCTGAAGGAGATTTCTTTTCAAAAGGGGAAAGCGGTGGAACGATCTGTTCATCCGTCTACCGCAAAGCATTAGAACTTATCGATCATAAATATGATCCTGTTAAATTCAATATCTATCCATTCCATTTTTCCGACGGTGACAATCTCACGTCCGATAATGTCAGATGTGTAAAGCTTGTGGAAGAACTCATGAAGGTCTCCAATATGTTTGGTTATGGTGAAGTCAATCAATATAATCGCCATTCAACCCTCATGACGGCCTATAAGAATATTGACAATGAAAAATTCCGGCATTACATCCTCAAGCAAAAGGCTGATGTATTCCATGCGATGAAGAGCTTTTTTAGAGAAGAGGAACCAGCGAAATATGCTTGAAAACTAAGGGTGCTCCACTCATATAAAAAAACGAGGCTGTCCCAAAAGTCATGGAAATGACTAGGCAGCCTCGTTTTTTAATTCTATTAAACTTGTACCATTCGTTTCGTTAATTCGACGACACGCTGTCCCAGCGCCATCCCAAGTGCTTTATCTTGCTCGGTTATAAGTACGTCACTTTCTACTGGGCAGGAAATGCCGACACCGTAATAGGAACCATATAGCGCATTTTCTGGAATGTTCCCTGGTAAACCGGCAATAATCATCCCTTGATGAAGCATGGGGGTGATCAGGTTTAATAGGGTAGCTTCCAATCCACCATGTGTGGTTGCAGTTGTACAGAAAACAGCCCCCACCTTATTAATCAATTGACCTTTAGCCCATAGGTAGCCCAGTTTATCGATCCATGCTTTTAAACCTGAACTAATGGTTCCAAAATGACCAGGGCATCCCCAAATGATCGCATCCATATTTGGGAGCTCGTGAACATCCGCTTCATTAACATGCTGTATAAACACTGTTGCTTCTTCCGTTTTTTCTGCACCGAGGGCAATAGCCTTTGCCAAGGCTTCTGTATGTCCGCCTTCACTATCATATACAACTAAAATATTCACATACATACCTCCATTACTTCCAATTTCACGCTTTTTAAAAGGGATTAATTTTGTTTATTAATCATGATTAAGGCTTGACGAAAGACATCATCATCCATGTCATTTTGAGGGGTATCGTTCGTTTCCTTTACTGTAAAGTTGAGAAGCGCTTTCCGATACCAATCATCATCTGTGCCATTATGATCTTTTGATAAAGTTATCATGGTTGCTTTAACAGATTGAGTTGAAGGTGCCTTTTTCATTAATTCACCCGAAACAGGGGTACTTGTTTGAAGTACGGTGTTCGGTTGTTCTTCGGTTTCTGCTTCACTAGCTTGTGTGACTGAAGGTGAAGGTTCATTTTGTGTAGCTTTTTCTTTTTTATGTGCGCGATAAATAAAGCTTAGGCAGATAATGATAAACACCACCAAGTAGCTAAAAAGGACCCAAAGAGCTGTGCCAAGCCCCGCTTCCAAATTTCCGTTGAAATATAGTAATGATTTCATTCCATCTTCTATATAACGAGTAGGTAGGACGGTACTTACAAAACGGTGGAATGCTGGTAGTCCTGTTAATGGGACTGCGCCACCGCTTCCGAAAATCCCCAAAATGTTCAGCGGGAACATCACCAGAATTCCCCATGTTCCCAAAAATAGACTAAGCATTTTGAATAGGAAATACATAGTAAGGGTACCTAAGATCATGAATAACCAAATCGGCCAGATACTTATTGAATGGGTGCTACTGAAAAATCCGAATACAACAACCATTAATGCAGATGACGTTATGACCATCAAAATTGCCCCTAGAAGCATTTCGGTAAGTTGGACAGTTGAGTGACTAAGAGATAAGCCTCTTTCTCTCATTTTCTCACTAATTTTATTCATGTACCCACTGATCATTTGCGTCCCCATAAACCCAGTAATAGATGCCATAAGGACCAACATGAATGGAGTCATTCCTTTATTTAGGTCTCCAGGAAGACCAAGAACATTTGAGGTTGTAGGTATAATGGGCTGATCTAATAAATAGGTGGCTTGGGGAGAAACTTTTTTATTAGCTTGAATCAGTTCTTGCTTTAGCTCACCGCTAATATCGGCTGAAGCTGAAGCGACCAATGATTTAAGAATCGAAGGAGCAATCGATGATGTAAGCTGTCCGCCACCTTCGTTGAGCAAAATTTTAACCTCTACTGCTTTCGGCGCCTTTTTCCCGGACAACAAGGCATCGTGAATCTTAGTGATTTGACTAGAATAATTGGCCGGAATAATCAAGGCCCCATTTGCTTTATTTTCTTTAATAGCCTGTCTTGCTTTTTGCTCGCTTGTTTCAGTCATCCATTTCAACGAATGCTCGTCTTGAGATTGAGGAAGGGTAGCAAAAATCTTTTTCCCGTCGATTTGTTCGGAAAAATCTTTATCTTCATTGACAATGATCAATGGGAAATCGGTTAAGTTTTGGTCGGCGCCTTTGAATACTGGTAAATATACGCTAACCATGGCTAACATGAGCAGCGCAACTATCCAGATAGGTCTCCAGACTATTTTTAATTTTAATAATTTTTTCAAATGTATCATTCTCCTTAAAAAAATTTGAAGCAAGCGGGGGTATCAATCGTCATGTTGGTTCTCTACTTTGCGGAAAATTTTCTTGTTCATAATACGCGCCATCATATATAGCATTTCCCGATCATCCTGGTCCATTTCTTCAAACAATCTCGAAGCATGGGAGTTATCTACAGAGTAAGAAACGACGCTATAACCATCTTCAGTTAATTGGATAAGCTGACTCCTTCTATCCTCAGGGTTTTCTACGCGTTTAATCAATTCTTTTTTCTCGAGAGAATCGACTAAATAAGTGATCGATGCTGCTTTTAAGTTTAAGTGCTGTGCCAATTGAATTGATGTGCATGCGTTATTCCGTTCAATATAACTGAGAATGGAATATTGATTGAGCGTCAACTCATGTTTCCTCAAGTGGCTGGCGAATGCCTTAAACCGATCGTTAGCCATTTTCTTAGCTAAATCATTATAAACACTTACTAACATGTCGATTGTAATCCCTGTATTCTCCTCCAAAAAACACACAACTCCTTAAAAGCGATAAATTCAATATTACTTTAAATGTTCTAAGTTGTAAAGAGATTAATCCCTTAATTATGATAATGTTCGCATAATGTATTTCGAAATATCAAAGTTTATTGTGTAAACGTTCACAAGGTTTTGATAAAAAGTAACGGATAGAATTTTTACTTAGGATTAATCGTAGATAAGTTTTTTATGTGAGTGTGCTAGTTGCATTAACTAATTTCTTGAAGTGCCGATATAAGCAGTGGAAGAAGAAGGAAAGATATTCAGAACTATAAATAAAAGAAGGGCTATTGCTCTAAGGGGAAGAAAACAAAATATTAGGTGGAGGATATAAGATGAAGATGTATATGAATATGAAGATTAAAACAAAATTGATTTCAGCGTTTTTATTAATGGCCCTGCTTCTGGCTATTGTAGGAATGAATGGAGTAAAGAATTTAAAAACTTTGAATGAAGATCTTGAGGGAATGTATGAGGATCAGCTTGTACCCCAACAATACTTTAGCGATATTGAGGTTGCTTATCAAAATATTCGCATCGGTGTCCGTAATCTGGCATTTGTCGCGCAAACGCCTGCGGAAAAGGAATCGGCTGTGCAGGTAATAAATGAACAGAAAGATGCAATTAACACGCTTACGACGAAATTTGAAAGCACTAATATGGATGCTTCCGAAAGAAAGCTTGTTGAAGAATACAAAATAGCCCTCGAGGATTTTTATGTTCTGACAGATAAGAATATTGCATTAGGAAAATCCAATGACGTCGAAGGCTTCCTCAGAACATTAAAAGAAAATAAAGGGAAGGGCGATCAATTGGAAATAAAGGTTCGAGAGCTGAATGATATGACCCATGAAAAGGCTCAGGAAGCTTATAAACGTGCAAGTGAATCATATAACCATACGAAGAACAATACATACATCTTTATTATTTTATCCGTTTTAATCAGTATTGCTTTAGGATATATCATTTCTCAGGTGATCTCGAGGCCGTTGAAAAGGGTTGTGAATTTGGTCGGAGATATATCAAAAGGAGATTTAACGGAAACATCGGATATTGATACCAAAGATGAGGTCGGGGCTCTTGCCAAATCGATGAATGAAATGGTCAGTAACCTTAGAAACATGATGCAAGGTGCTTTCCATACTTCGGATCAAGTGGTTGCCTCATCAGAAGAGATGACGGCCAGTGCTGAACAAACAAGTAAGGCAACTGCAGATATTTCTGGTGCAATCCAAATGATAGCGGATGGATCCGTACATTCTGCCGCAAGCCTTGAGGAAAGTTCGGCGGAGTTAGGGGAAGTATCGGTTTCCATTCAACAGATGGCGGAAAGTTCCAATGCTATTGCAAAAGCTGGAGCACAAGTAGCTGAGCAAGCGAGATTGGGAGGCGAGTTCGTTGATAAGACCGCCCAGCAAATTCAAACGATTTCCCATTCGGTTGATAAAAGCGGAGAAGCGATTCTTTCATTGGATAAAAGATCGCAAGAAATAGGCGAAATAACGAAAGCCATTACAGAAATTGCGAATCAGACGAATTTATTAGCATTGAATGCGGCGATAGAAGCAGCAAGGGCAGGCGAACATGGTAAAGGATTTGCGGTAGTCGCTGATGAGGTCCGTAAGCTGGCTGAACAGTCTCAGCAATCTTCTACTCAAATAGCTGAACTCATTCAAGAGATTCAAGAGGACATGATGAAATCCAATCAATCCATTAATCAAGTCAAACTGGACGTGAAAGAGGGACTTGGTATTGTCTCGAAAACGGAGGAAAGTTTCAAAGTCATTCTGGATTCGATTGGGGAATCGAGTGATCAAATCGAAGAAATGGCGGCAACTGCCGAGCAAATGTCAGCGAGTGCCCAAGAGGTACTGAGAAATATAACGAGCATTACGACAGTCGCAAGAGATTCAACAGCACATAGCCAGAATGTTGCAGCTTCCACTGAAGAGCAATTGGCTTCCATGGAAGAGATAGCATCTGCATCTAACAATCTTTCCAAAATGGCTAGTGAATTACAGGAGTTGTTAGGGGCATTCAAGTTATAAAAATCTAGAGATTTTCCTAAAAAGTCAGAAATATGACTCTTAGGGGTAACCCTTGTTTATGAGGTTCGTTCACAAAAAATCGCCCGTTTCAAGTGCCAGACTCACAACTCATAAAGAATGAAGAAAGTAGTGTTGTTTAGGCGTAAAAAATCCCAGTAGCGTCATGACTACTGGGATTTTTAAATGGAATTAACGATTATGCTGTTGATACCAAGCAATGAAGTTTTCGACGACCATATCTAAAAACTGTACAGTCGGTTCATGGGTAAGGTTTCCTTGTGGATCGATTTTTTCATGAACAGCCCCCACATATACTTCATTTCCAGGAAGAAGCGGAGAAGAGACGCCTGCAGCAAACAGGATATCCCGTAAATGAAGTTGAGCTTTTACTGTCCCTAAATTCCCCATGGAAGCACCGACAATCCATGATGGCTTACCAATCAAGACTTTATCTACACGAGATAACCAATCAATCGCGTTGACTAACACGCCTGGTACGGTTCCATTATATTCAGGGGTTACCCACAAGACGGCATCCGCCTTGGCCACTTTGCCCTTAAATTCTGTCACAACGGCAGGGGGATCATTTTCGATATCCTGGTCGAAAAATGGTAATTCCCTAATGTTCAAGATCTCAAGATCGAACTTTTCTTGATATTTCTTTTGAATATATGTAGCTAGCTTCAGGTTATAAGATTCCTTACGTATACTACCCACAATGGCAACGACTTTCATCATAAAAAAACCTCCTATTGTTTTTTTTGCACGAGCAAATTCTACTTTTATAGTATACTTGGAATTTTATAGAAAGGGAAAAAAGACGCACCAAATATCTGTATTAAATAAATCAAGTTCACCCTTCGTCTACACGTTGATGGTAATGCCTATCAAGGGAATAGCCGAAAAGGGAAGCGAGCATTTGTTGAAATAGCATACCAAGTATCACCGGCACGGCAACGGCCGCAGGGAAATAGGTGGTGGCAAGGACCGCCCCGGCGCTGATGTTGCGCATCCCCCCGGTAAAGGTCAAGGTGATGACATCTTCCTTCTCCCAGTTTAATAGTTTTCCAATCCACCAGGAAAAAGCATAGCCTGAAGCGGCGATTGATAGCACCAAGAGAGCCATGATCAATAATTTCTTATTGAAATGGGTAAGGTAGGGTGCGATTTTTGAACTGTTCAAAATCACGACGAACCCGACGCTTAGTTTGGAAAATGGAGCTAGTCGCGGGGCAAGCCCTTCCTTGATCTTCCCTTTTGTGACTTGATTCAAGAACATCGCAAGCACAGATGGTAGAACGACCATTCCTATCAAGCCTTTCACCATGGGCCATGTGTCCATTTCAATTGTGCCGCCGCCGAATAGTGAGACGCTGTAGGGCACGATGAATGGAGAAAGAAGGGTATCAATCAGGATAATCGTTAAAGCTAGGGCAGCATTCCCTTTATAAATGGTTATCCAAATGATACTAGTGACCCCGGTTGGAATGACGACACTTAGAACCAATCCGGTAATTGTATAGGCATCCCCGTGGAATACTAAGTGACCGAGGGACCAGGCCCATATTGGCATGAGGATATGTAGGATGATTAAGACAATGAAAACGGGTAACGGGTGATAGACTGCCCGTTTTAATGACTTGAAATTGGAGCCAAGGCTCCCTGTAAAGGTAATGAAGGCAAAAATCCATGGAACCAGGAATGTGTAATCGGTTAACCGTTCAGCCAATAAGACACCGATGACAACGCTTATTGGGGTGATAAATGGCATCGCCCTATTTAAATATGTATTAATTGACTGTAGCAACATCCATCCACTTCCTACCGTTTATTTCTTCATTTTTAAGTGTACCATATTCCAAACACTGTATATCGAAACGAAAATCCTTAGTTATCGTATACAAGATAAATACATTTTAGTAAAATATGTATATATGAATAGCGTGTGAAGGGAGACTTTATGAAAAAAGAAATAGTATCTTGGATGAAATCCATACTCATTGCCATAATCGTCGTTTTCATCTGTCGTCAGTTCTTGTTTGTTCCAGTTACTGTAAAAGGTGAGTCCATGGAGCCGACTTTTGAAAATAGTGACCGCATTGTCGTTACGAAAGTCGGAAACATCGAGCATTCTGATATGGTGGTTTTTCATGCTCCGGATGCAGAAAAAGAGTATATCAAAAGAGTCATCGGACTTGAGGGCGACCGTGTGAAAATGAAGGATGACGTTCTTTATATCAATGGGAAAGCGTATAAGGAACCGTACGTGAAATCAAATAAAGAGCAGATTCCCCCTAATGAAAACCTGACTGAGAATTTCGACGTGAAAGTACCAAAGGGGTTCTTGTTTGTAATGGGAGATAATCGCAGGCATAGTTGGGATAGCAGAATGTTCGGTGTCATCTCGGAAGACTCACTTGTCGGAAAAGTGGAGTTTCGTTTCTTTCCCTTGAACGAACTGGGTGCGCCTCAATAAAATATGTTTATTGTATAGACTAAGTTGAACTTTTAGAAGATGATAGGTAAGAACCTTTTCCATTGGTTAAGGTTTTTTATTTTATATGTGGAGGTTTTTTTGATGATGAAGAATGGACTGGCCACTCTATCCATCCCAGAGCTGGATGAAGAAATGGGAAGGCAAGTTAAAAAATACGTGGATTCGCTGACTGTTCCCCAGGGAAGTTTGGGAAGACTTGAAGAATTGGCCATCGACCTGGCGAAGATGACAGGTCAGGCATTTCCGGAAGTCTCAAGACCGGGAGTAATCGTGTTTGCAGCTGATCATGGCATTACGGATGAGGGTGTTTCCGCTTATCCAAAAGAAGTGACAGAACAAATGGCGCTCAATTTCCTAAATAACGGAGCGGCGATCAATGTTTTCAGCCGGGCGATTTCCGCTTACTTTGACATTGTTGATATCGGGATTGATGCAGATATTGACGCGGATAAACTGACTGCAAGGAAAGTACGCCGTGGCACTCGAAACTTTCATAAAGAAGACGCGATGACGTTAGATGAAGTGAACCAAGCTCTTGAAGTCGGGTATGAACGGGCGGAGTCTATGATAGACCAGGGGGCCAAATGCCTGATCCTTGGTGAAATGGGAATTGGAAATACGACAACCAGTTCGGCCATCATATCGGTGGTAAGTGGAAAAAGCATAGAGTCGCTGGTAGGTCAGGGAACCGGCCTGAAAAGTGAAGGAATCATACATAAACAAAGAATCATTGAAGAGGCCCTTTCATTTAGAAAGCCTAACCCAAAAGATCCCATCGATATCTTAATCAAAATCGGTGGACTCGAGATTGCCGGTATGGCAGGAGCCATGCTTGCGGCAGCCAGCAAAAGAATACCGATTTTGCTTGATGGGTTCATTACGACCACTGCAGGTGTGATTGCTACCATGATTTCGGCTTGTGCCGCGGATTACATGTTCGTTGGCCATCAATCCGCAGAACCTGGGCATCGAACGGCGATAGAATGGCTTGGTAAAGAACCAATTCTCCAATTGGGCATGCGAATAGGGGAGGGAACAGGTGCCGCGGTTGCTTTTCCCATTCTTCAGGCTGCTACTTTGGTCGTGAAGGAAATGGCAACGTTTGAATCTGCAGGTGTATCGAATAAATAAGGAAAAGAAGGGGCCTTCTCAATGAACTGCACCCCAATTGTTAGACACCATCTAACAATTGGAGGTGCAGTTTTTCGTATGACAAAATTTAGTCCAGAACTAAAATAATAGTCAGTTTTAACTTATCTGAAAGGAACAGCTTCATTTAAAACTATAGCTGAACAATTCAATGTTAGCTTAACACCATTAAAGGTATGTGTAGCTGAGTATAAATCAAATGTAGTGGAAGCTTTTTATTCTTCCTATACAAATTATGATTTGAACTTTAAAATGGATGTACTAAACTTTATAAACGATTTTGGAATAACTCCTAATGAGGCTGCTGCGATCTATAACATCTCATCTTCTTCAACGGTACATAATTGGGTTAAACTGTTCAATACCGATGGTATTGACGCTCTGAAATCAAAGAAAAAGGGGCGTCCATCTATGAAACAAGAAAACAAAAAACAAAATACCATAAACGCTTCAACTGAAGGCTCCTTTGAAGCGTTACAAGCAGAATTAGAACGTCTACGTATGGAAAATACCTATTTAAAAAGTTGAATGCCTTAGTTCAAAACAAGCAAAAATCACCAAACAAGACGAAGCGCAAGTAGTCTATGAATTAAGGATTGAATTTCCGGTGAAAGAGCTAGTTAAGCTTGCAGTAATCCCTCGAAGTACCTACTATTTTTATATAAAACAAATGGACAGATCTGATCCAGATGCCGATTTAAAAGAAGAAATTAAAAGAATTTATGATGAACATGAAGGCCGTTACGGGTATCGCCGAATTCGAGAAACTAGTCGGTCGTGGTAAGAGAGTAAATCATAAAAAAGTGCAAGGAATTAGGGTTAAAGTGTCTTGTGCGAATGAAAAAATATAAGTCCTACAAAGGAACTGTCGGGAAGATAGCCCCTAATATTCTAAACCGACAATTCATAGCTGAACAGCCTAATGAAAAGTGGGTAACAGATATTACAGAATTCAAGGTATGTGGCGAAAAACTATATTTATCCCCTGTATTAGATTTATTTAATGGTGAAATTATTACATATACAATTGGATCTCGACCAACGTATTCATTAGTTTCAGATATGCTAAAAAAATCTTTAGAACGCTTGCCAGAGGTCACCAATATACAAATAGGCCACCAATGAAATTATAGGTGGCCTATTTGTTGTATTACTAAAACAGTTAAAACAAAATAGAAAGTTGTGATCATATTATAATCTTTATGATAAAAATTTTTTACAGTAATTAAGTTTGTCATTAGCTACTTTTAAAAAACTTTCTTTATCAACCAGTGAAAATACGGAAGCTGCTTGATTAAAGGAAATTGATGCCTTTTCATACATATTAAGCTTAATTAAAACTAACCCTTCTTGATAAAATAGTTCCCCAAACAGGTAATTAGTTTCAGCTTCCTTTGTTGAGTGGATTCCTTTCCTGATTTTCACTAGAGCCTCGTCATATAACGCTAATTTATATAGAGTCTTTCCTAAATTGTAACAGAGTTTTATTAATATTTGAATATTCATTGGATAGATTGAAGTGTGAAAAACTTCCCAAGCTTTAGAATAATATTTTTTAGATTGCTCCCAAATCTCTATTTCACTGTATATTACTGCAATACTATTAAGAATATGTAGGTTTTGTTCAGTAGCATGGATAGTATGATCCATTTCTAAAGTCTCAGTTAAGAGTTGAATAGATTTATTGAAATCGTTTTCTAAATAATATGCACAAATACCAAGATGCCATTTAATAAATTGTTGCTCCTCAATATTCTGCATGACTGGGTGTTTCTTATATTTATTTACTAATCTTCGTACCTCTTTGTAATCTTTTTTCTTAATCATTGAACGGACAGAACTTTTAAAGTCTTTAATAAACTCATAATGTTCTTTTGAAATCAAGTTAATGAAATAATATTGATCTACTCCAAGTTTTTTTGAAATATTCATTAAAGTATCTATATAGGGGCTTATTACTCCTTTTTCAATCTTGCTAATTTGAGATTGACTACAAATTCCTTTTGCTAATTCACTTTGACTTATATTCAGTTTTAATCTCAATTCGTAAATAGCTGCACCTAAATTTTTAAAATTAAAAGTATCCATTTTCACACCTCTTTAAATTATTCATATAAGCATAGTGACCTAAGAAAAAAAAAAAAAAAATAATGCATCATTACAATATATCCGAATATGTAACCATATATATTCAATGCAAGAAGGAGTTAGATTTGGTAAATTTATCTCAGGAGGTGGTTGATATGAAGTTAAATAAAATTGTAATTGGTATTATTCTCACAACGACTTTAGTAGGGGTAGCTCTTATTGGTGACTTACCATCAACAACTGCATTGAATATTATAGCTAAAACTACTGATTTACCTTATGAACATTAAGAATTAAATTTTCTAGAAGATTAAGTTTATTATAGTTAATTTAATCTATTTGGAAAAGTGTAAAAAATATGTTTGATGAAAAGGGAGTTGCGATGAACGCACCGACAACCGTTAGTGTTAATAATGTTAAATTATTTTCTTTGAAGGATCCAAGTGCTTTTCAATATTTGTGGTTGGGACTTTATACTTCGTTAATAGGTAACCATTTAGTGAAAATTGGACTCATTTGGTATGTTAATGAAAAATTTATAGGGACAGGTGGAGCAACTGCTTTGATTATTTCTAATACCTTACCTGTAGCATTGGTTGCCATTTTTGCCGGAGTTTTAGCTGATAGTTTTAATAAGAAATTTCTGCTCTATTTAGGTGATTTGTCACAAGCTTTTATCATGTTTTTGATGTTTGTTCTGTTCACTAATATTGAATTAAGCATTATACATATTGCGGTATTATCAGGGATAAGTAGTCTATTCAGTATTTTATATAATCCTGTCAGTCAAACAATTATTTCTGATCTTTCGGGAAGTAATCAAGAGATCACTATTAAGATGAACTCATGGATATTAAGTACTAATTCAGTATTAGGTGTGGTGGGGCCAGCGATAGGTGGACTTATTATCACATTTTTACCAATAAATATTATTTTATTAATAAACTCAATTACTTTTGTGATTTCTGCTTTAATGACATTTTTTATGGATCATAAATGGAAAAAAGAAGGTGTAATTATTACTACTCCTTCTTTAAAAAGTAGGAATTTCTTCTTGGAGGCTAAAAAGGGTTTTGGCTCCATTGTTCCTTACAGTTGGATTTCTAGATGCGATAACTAATGCTCTGCCATATTTATTACCACAAATAATGAAAATTGATAATAGCTACTAGTAATAGCGATACACTCAATCTTACTTTCATATGTTTTTAATACCTGATTAGCTAAAAAACCACCATAACTATGTCCATATAAACCTATACCACCATCCTTTGCATATCCACTATCTATTAGCCAACCAATACATTTACCTATGTCATATGAATCTTTTACACCTAGATCACCTTTAGCTATCATTGGTAACGGATAATCTCTAATTATGCTACCTCTTGGATTTGCCAAAAATACATTATAATTATTACTCGTTAAACTATGAATAATTGGGGACCATGTGGCTTTCCAAGAATCAGATGGTCCTCCATGAAGCATAATAATAGCTTTATTTGTTTGAATAGTAGGTTTATATAATACATGGAATATCAAAATTTCCACCATCCACAAAAATAATTTCCTCTTTTAGCTTTGGGTAATCAAATGGGACACTTTTCACCTTTTTAAGTACATTTCTTGTTAACTCGTATTTCCAGAGTGAGCTAGGTTCATTGGGGGAATTACCAATAAAGAATAAAGAGTTATTTAGCAGCTTAGGACTACTCATTAATCCTTTGTATGCTATTGGTGATTTATAGTTATTATTGAAAAATATTTAAAATAAATTAAGTGTGGTGTAGAAGGATGGAGTATCATTTTATTGGAATAAAAGGTTCGGGGATGAGTGCCTTAGCACAGATATTGAGTGATTTAGGGAATAATGTACAAGGTTCAGATGTAGAAGATTTTATTTTTACGCAATTAGGACTTACAAAAAGGAATATACCTATTTTAAAGTTTAATTCAAGTAATATAAAATTAGGACAAATTATTATTTTAGGAAATGCATTTAACGAAGAGCATCAAGAAGTAAAAAAAGCGAATGAATTAGGATTACCTATTTACAGATATAATGAATATTTAGGAGGATTTTTAACCGATTTTTATAGTATTGCAATAACTGGTACTCATGGAAAAACATCGACTACTGGACTATTAGCGCATGTTTTTAATAGTGTAATGACTACAAATTACCTTATTGGTGATGGGACCGGTAAAGTGAATGATACTTCAAAACATTTTATATTTGAAGCCTGTGAATATAAAAGACATTTCTTGTCATATAAACCATCGATGGCTATTATAAATAATATTGACTTTGATCATCCAGATTATTTTTCGGATATTAAAGATGTAGAAGCGGCATTTACTGAATTTTCGAAGGGAGTGAAAGAAAGAATAATTGCTAATGGGGATGATCCTCATTTAAAAGGTAAGAATTTCACTGTCCCGACAGTATATTTTGGATTTGATGAAAGAAATAATGTTATCGCGAAGAATATTCGGCCTACGAAAAATGGAACAACATTTGATGTGTATATAAATGGACATTTTTACTATGATTTTTTTATTAAGCAACATGGTAAACATAATATTTTAAACACACTAGCTGTAATCACAGTTTGTTATTATAATGAAATTGAAATTTCCGATATACAATCTGCATTTTTAAGTTATGAAGGGGTACAAAGAAGATTTAATGAAAAAACATATAAAAATCAAATAATAATAGATGATTATGCACATCATCCAACTGAAATAACTGCAACAATAATGACTGCTAAAGAGAAATATCCAAATAGACCTATAATTGCAGTTTTTCAACCACACACGTACTCTAGAACCTATAAATTCATTGATGATTTTGCTCAAAGCTTGTCTAATGCACATTGTGTTTATCTCTTCGAAATATTTGGTTCTGCTAGAGAAAATAAATCTAACGAAAGCGTATTAGATTTAAGCAGCAGAGTACCAAATTCCAAGATCTTAGAAGAAGAAAATATTAATGAACTGGCTAACCATAAGAATGGAGTATTGTTATTTATGGGGGCAGGCGATATACAAAAATATCATTCGAAATATTTAGTGGAACAATAAGCAATATGATGTTTCCATGTTAAATTAGGATATATTCAGTAAAAGAAAAGTCAGAGTTAGACCTATAAATTAGGTGAACTCTGATTTTTCTTTTATAACAAGGGAGTAATCGTACATATTCTTTAATAAGTAACAAGATTAAGATTGTGAAAGAATGTACTTAAATTAACGGGGACGAAAGGCCAGCTTCTGAGATCAGATTTTATGTTAACTTAACAAATCAAAAGGCATGAGCCCGGTTAATTACCGGGTTCATGCCTTCAAGGTTGCCTAACTAAATAAAGTGTCTAACTTTTTGGATTCACTTCACAATGAAGGTCTTTTTTTTTATGTGAAAAGACCCGCTAAGATAAGCGTAAGCAGATAATCATGGGGTAGGAAAGAAGGCTTCCGATAAGAGTAAAACACAAGGTACCTATCCGGACTAGCCTTGATTCTTCCGTATTAGGAAGGAGAAAAAATAAAGGAATGAGCCATAACGTCTTGTTAATAGGAACACCTCCTGTTGGGGTAAGGAAATGAATCGAGTTGGATGGAAATTAATAAGAAGAAACCCGGATAATGAACGTGTGGATGTCCATTATCCGGGCTATGTTGTTCGATCACTTATAGATTATAAGCGTCTACGTCGAACCCTTTTGCTTTGTAATAATCAAGTGTTCCTTGATAGATGGCTTTGGCAGCCTGTTGTTTATAATAGGTTTGTTTCAGTTTCGCTGCATCGCTTGCATTATCAATAAACCCTGCTTCCACAAGTGTTGCTGGCATGGAATTATATTTAAGAACATAGAAGTTAGCTTCTTTTGTCCCTCTATTTTTAAAGTCCATATAATCTATTAATCTAGCTTGAATTTTTTGGGCTAGAAGTTTGCTATCGGCATTATACGGATTAACCGCAGCTCTGCTATACGAACTATAATAGTACGTTTCCCCGCCAGTGCCGCCGCCGGCATTTATATGGACACTGACAAAGATATCATCGTCGGATTTCTTGTTCGCTGCTGCGAAGTCCATACGCTTTTGCAGGGATTGACTGGTGGAAATACTACTTCCATTCGCTGTAACACTGCTAGTTTTTGACGTTCTTGTCATGCTGGTATTGATGGGTGTTTTATCAAATAATTTTTGAGCTCTCTCACTTATATCTAGGGTGAGTTCGGCTTCTTTCAGACCATTACCCACTGCACCGGGGTCCGTTCCGCCATGACCAGGATCGATAATGAGGGTAAGTCCACCTAATTGGGAGACGGTGGAGAGGGAATTATCCCAAACCCAACCTTGAAGATTACCAGCCTGGATGTATCTCCAGCCATTTTTCTCATCTAAATAGCTCACGGTAGATCCTTTTGGGATGAGACCAATCAATCCTAACGATTTTGTGGCAGATAAATAAACATTTACATTATTTATTGATTGAGACAAACCCTCGGATTTGGAGGAAATCTTCATCGTTTTGTTCATGTACTTATCTTCGATCCAACCCTTTGTATTGCTACTTCTCACGGAGCGCCATCCGTTTTTTATTTCAGAAATGGCAACCATTTTATTTTTTGCAAGGGATCCTGTTGTGCCACCGCTCTTATTAGGAGATTTATAGATTTTAGCTGAACTCGTACCAGTGATTTTTGCGGTAGAAGTCGTGTCTACTAGAGAGTCTGACCAAACCCATCCCTCATTTGACGAGGTCTGGATATATGTCCAACTTCCCATTGTCGCTAATGAAACAAGCGGTGTGCCGTTGTTCACTTTTGTTTTAGCACCAGAAACTTTGGCTGGTCCATTATATAGGTTGGCATAATTTTTGGAGATGATGGTTTTGTGTGAAATGGAATCATAGTCGGTGCTAGTCAAGTGAGCATTCCAAATCCAGTAGCTCTTTCCATTTACAAACACGTGTCGCCAACTATTTTTCACTTCTGCATAAGCAACTACACTACCGTTGTCTAATTTTCCAGAGGTGCCGTATTGCTTACCGGCTCCATTATACAAATTGACATGAGTAGCTTTGACCTTGGCCACACCATATGTAGGCTGAATGTATTTTTCAGCTACCCATGCTTCTTGACCATTAACATATATCTGACGCCAAGAACCGCTCTTCTCGAATAGGATGGTTGTAGCACCCGCTTTTGCAGATCCTTTTTTCCCAAATGATGTTCCAGGTCCCGAATACAGTTGATGAGAAGCTTTTCCGTTTGTCAGTACAGCTTCACCAAGAGATGACTGAACAAACCTTGAAGCAATCCAGCCATAATCATCGTTGCTTTGGAAATACGTCCAGTTGCCGGAGGTTTTGATGATGGTAACCAATTCCCCTTGTAGCACTTTTCCACCAGTTGTCCCGTAAGCCTTACCTGGCCCTTTATAGACATTGGCACTATTAATATTATGAATGATTCCCGTGTCATTGGATTCTGCAGCATGGACCTTAAGCGAAGGGCTGAATGAAGTGGTCGTTATAAAGAAAACGGCCATTGTGAGTAGTAGAATTTTTTTAAACAAAATAGGTGACCTCCTTAGTTATAAGGACGCACAAAGAAAATGACTAATAATAACAGTCAGTTATGGATTGATCGTTATTATAAAAATGGCAACAAAGATTAAGATTGTTTACGAAAAGCACCTCCATTTATTTCAGCCGGTATTTTTTCCATTTAAAGCACGTCACGACATAATATAACATATTTATTATAATTTGTTCAAAAAATGTTAAATTATTCAATCGAAAGTTTCATTGATTTAAAAGGAAAGTAGTCTAAAGGACTTCGGTTATTTACAAGATATCCCGCCATTGTAATTAGTGAACGCATTTGGATAAAATCATAATTAGAAACTGTTATATGGTTAGGGGGTGGATCCCTAGATAAAGTAAGAAGTATATAACGCGAGTTTTTATAAGCGAGATGAAGAAAGCTATAGTCATGTCTAGGTGAGAGGGAAAAAGCTCGTGCATGGGTTGGGAAGGAGGCAGAGAAGGGAAAAGGTAAGTACTCATTGTTGTCATATGCCTTTACCTGTTCTGCCTGCCCTCATGTTAACGGGAAATAAAAGGACTTCCCGTCACCCAAAATCGCCATGGATAGTCTTTTGCTTCCCCAGAGTTCCCGATTCCGATACGGGGTCCGCTTGAAATGTGTTCAGGCTGTTTACCCGATGTAAGATATAAGGGGGGTTCTGTGAAAAAATGTCCGTAATCTGCCATCGTAATGCCCAATGCTTTAGATAATTTTCCCGGTCCGTTCGTCAGCTTGCGGACATCAGGAAGTCCACGCCTTTCATGCATTAAATCCAGCCCCACATAGGGTTCCACTGCGCGTATCAAAATGGCTTCAGGTATATCGGGGCCACCACTCACGACATTAACCAGTGTATGGGTGTGCATGGAGTATGTATAAATCATGCCAGACTCACCGAACATGACCTCCGTGCGCTTGGTCCTTCTATTTCCAAAACTGTGAGCAGCCCTGTCCATGGCACCCATATAGGCTTCGGTTTCGACGATAAAGCCGGCAGCCGTTCCTTCCGGGGTTTCTTTCACAAGGAGACAGCCCAAAAGTGATTGGGCCAGCTCAAGGGTCGGCTGGTTGTAAAATTCCTGTGGCAAGATGGATGGGATCGTAGGGTCGTTTTGCATCGTATCACTCCAAATATGTATGTTACAGTTAAATTTCCCTTCAGGACGAAAAAGAAACCTCAGGTGACAATGAAAAAATCGGCTACAATGAGCCGATCACGATTCTTATATGCTCCTATCATCTTTTACTGCTTGATCCCGCTTAATTTGACCGGAACCTACGGATAAGGCGACTAAGATACCAGCGGCAACAAAAAAGATACCGGTGATGAAGACGCTTGAAAAAGCTTGGATCCAGGCGTGTTCAATCGTTTTGATCAAGGCATTGCTGACTTCTGGCGGCATTTTCAGGTTTTCAGGATAAAGCATGATGTTGAATAGCTTATCGGTCTGATCGGCTAGTGCTCCCAATGCTTCATGCAATACAGGATTTTTTTCGTTCACCACTGCATCATCCATATTCCTTTGAAGATGGTGATTCATGACAGCGTTCAAAATCGTAATGCCCATCGTTCCGCCTATTGAACGAAAGAAGGTCGAGGCTGCGGTGACCGAACCAAGCTGCGATTTAGGGAATTCATTTTGAACCGCTATCATCAAAGTCGGCATGACCTGCCCCATTCCTACTCCAAGGACGGCCATGAAAATATAGGCAGTCAGCGTGTTGGTTTCACTATCCATCGTACTCATGAGGATAAATCCAAGGCTTGTAAAAGCCATTCCCGAGGTCAGCACCGTACGAAACCGGAATCTTAACAGCAACCGTCCTCCGACGACACTTGCCAGAATCATCCCAATCATCATCGGGGTCATGGTCGAACCAGCTTTAGTAGGTGATACACCCAGTACTCCTTGCATGAAAAG
This sequence comes from Peribacillus sp. NPDC097675, assembly GCF_050277655.1. Lineage (NCBI taxonomy): Bacteria > Bacillati > Bacillota > Bacilli > Caryophanales > Bacillaceae > Peribacillus > Peribacillus sp. NPDC097675. The sequence continues at coordinate 72,851 of NZ_JBNNSK010000013.1, forward strand.
CGGTACGAACATGATGGCCCCGAACATGCCGAGCCCCAATAAAAAACCTAATGCATTCGTGGTGGCAAAGACCCTATTCTTAAAGAGGGATAAATCGAGAATCGGCTCAATGGCCCTTCTTTCAAACATAACAAATAAAACGAGGAAAATCAGGGTACTGACAAAGATAGAAAAGGAGGTAAGCGATATCCAGTCAAACTTATCACCACCAAAGGTCAATCCGAGCAATAGCAATACAATGCCGGGGATCAAGGTGATAATGCCTAAGTAATCAATGTTCACTTTCTCCTTTTTCAAAATCGTTTCATGCTTTAATCCGATATATATCATGCCTGCCGATAATAAACCCGTTGGAACATTAATGAGGAAAATCCAGTGCCAGCTGATATGATCCACAATCAGTCCACCCAAAAAGGGGCCGATGACCGCACTTAATCCAAAGATGGCCCCGAAAACACCTTGCCATTTAGCTCTTTGTTCAGCCGTGAAAATATCACCGATGATGGTCTGGGACAAGGGCATAATCATCCCGCCACCAATTCCTTGTAGCCCCCGGTAGATGATGAGCTGTTCCATTGAAGTGGCAGTGGCACATAAGAAGGAACCAACTGTAAAAATAATCGTTCCAAGCAGGTAAAGAGACCGCCTGCCATATAAATCCGATAACTTCCCCACGATAGGTACGACAGTCGTGGAAGCAATCAAATAGGCCGTCGTAACCCAGGCAAAAATGGTGAAGCCATTCAATTCTCCGATAATTGTCGGCATCGCTGTCCCGACAATCGTCTGTTCCAATGAGCTGAAAAACATCCCAATGATCAATCCAGTCAAGACAAGTGTGGTATTGATTGAATTTTTCTTCATGTCCATTTCGGGTCTCCATTCCTGTAGGGTAATTCTCATTTCAATATTATTGATTGACTAATTGGAAAAAATTATAAACGTTTCCTGACCATACAATCAATCCAAAATTTTCGCTAAAAAATTCACTATCTAGAATGGGGATTTTCAGGAGTGCGAAGGGAATATTGGTCCTAGATTCTCACTATTCTGCATGTTAGGAAGTCTTGGGCATGTTTCTCTTAGCCGTATCCGCTATAATAAGGTACTAGATGAAGATATGATTGGAAGTGTAAAATATGAGTAAAAAAATTGGATTCATTGGGTGCGGAAAAATGGGAGAGGCGATGCTTGCAGGCATGCTGCGATCAGGTATCGTTTCACCTGAAATGGTCATGGTCAGTACAGCAAGTGTAGCGACCCTAACAAAAATCACCTCAAAATATGCGGTGAAAGCTTGCTTAGATAATAAGGAAGTGGCTGGGTTTGCCGATATGCTTTTCCTGGCCATTCAACCAGCCTTGCACGAGCAAGTTCTTTCAGAAGTGAAGGATTATGTAAAAGAAGATGTAGTAATCATTACGATGGCAGCTGGAATCACCACTTCACAAATTGAAGAGGGCCTTGGCAAACCGGTGAAGGTCGCAAGGACGATGCCGAACACCCCATCCCTCGTTGGGGAAGGCATGACGGTAATCAGCATGAATGATGAAATCACTGCAGCGGATATATTGGATGTCACTACTCTGTTGAATAGCTTTGGAAAGACCGAGCTCATACAAGAACATCAAATGGATGCAGTGCCGGCCATCAGTGGTTCTTCACCGGCATATGTATACATGTTCATTGAAGCACTCGCCGATGGGGGTGTCAGGGACGGCATTCCAAGGACCCAAGCATATCGCCTGGCAGCACAAGCTGTATTGGGAGCCGCTAAAATGGTGCTAGAAACGGAGAAGCATCCGGGAGCATTAAAGGATGACGTCTGCACACCAGGGGGATCAACGATAGCAGCTGTTGCCACGTTAGAAGAGAATCGGTTCAGGGCAAGCATTTTGGAGGCGATGAAAGCCTGCACAGATAAAACAAAGGGAATCAATTAATGATCATATAGCTTTCTTGCAGGCTTTATCACATATTTCATTAAATGCGTGAAAGTGGAAAGAGGCCAAAAGTAAAAAAAGAAGGGCCAAAAACGTCTAGTCGTTTTGGGCCCTTCTTTTTTATTAGGCATTAATATTATTTTGATCCAATGCGTTCACTACATTTACATAGGTATAACCAAGGTCTTTCGCAACGGCTTCGAACGTGATTTCCCCGTTTGCTACGTTTACCCCTTTTGCCAAGGCTTCATTCTCAAGAATTGCTTGAACGGCGCCTTTATTGGCAATTTGCAAAGCGTAAGGAACGGTTACGTTCGTTAAGGCAACGGTCGATGTTTGAGGGACCGCTCCAGGCATGTTTGCCACTGCATAATGAACGACACCATGTTTTACGTAAGTAGGGTTATCGTGTGTTGTAATATGATCAACCGTTTCGAAGATTCCGCCTTGGTCGATGGCAACATCGACAATGACTGATCCTGGAGACATGGATTTGACCATTTCTTCCGAGACGAGTTTAGGAGCTTTCGCACCTGGAATCAGAACCGCACCAATGACTAAATCCGCTTCTTTAACGGCTTCCGCAACGTTAAATGGATTGGAAATGAGAGTGGTCAACTGATTGCCGAAGATATCATCCAATTGGCGTAGGCGGTCAGGACTCAAATCAAGAATGGTCACATCTGCCCCTAGACCGATGGCGATTTTCGCTGCATTCGTACCAACCATTCCACCGCCGATGACGGCTACTTTCCCACGTTTCACACCAGGTACACCACTTAGTAGAATGCCTTTACCGCCGTTGTTCTTTTCGAGGAACTGAGCACCGATTTGAGAGGCCATGCGTCCGGCCACTTCGCTCATAGGTGTTAACAAAGGCAATGTGCGATTTACAGATACCGTTTCATAGGCAATGGCTAGTACACCATTGTCCTTCAATGCTTTCGCCAATTCCGGTTCAGCAGCAAGGTGAAGATATGTGAAAAGGATCAAGTCTTTGCGGAAATATTTATATTCAGATGGGATAGGTTCTTTAACCTTCATGATCATATCTGTGCTATCCCAAACGCTTGCAGCATCTTCAACCATGATGGCGCCAGCTTCTTGATAGGATTCATTGGTGAAACTGCTTCCTAACCCAGCGTTCATTTCTATTAGAACTTCATGTCCGGCATTGGCTAATGCCATAACGCCAGCTGGAGTGATAGCTACACGGTTCTCGTTGTTTTTAATTTCTTTCGGAATGCCTATTCTCATCTAAAATCCCTCCAAGAGTTTCTTTTTAAGTATTACCTAAAGTATAAACAGGAATGGAAAAGGTTGGTATGTTGAAATCAGAAAAGTGAAAAAGAAGCCTTTGTGAAATTCCACAAAGGCAGAGTCGAACGGTATGGGTGACTATTGGATTGGAACTTGGTTATTCAAGGTGAATGTAAGAAAATGTAACATGAAATTAATCAATGGGAACGATGTCTCTTATTCGTTCTTCAATCCGCCTTTTCTTATAAATCATCATGCCTGTATCCGCGATGTCGGCAATCATGGAACGGTTGGTGAAAGCTCCAAAGATAATGCCTGCGACTGGCACCATTTGCAACAGTTTCTTCCAACCGAATTGATCACGGTATGTATAGACCACTTCCCGCCACCCTTGTAACTCGGAAGCGATTTCCCTTTTTGATTCTGATCCAGGAAGATTCATATTCTCCAGTTCCTTTAGAAGCGTCTTTTTTCCAACGATATCCGAAGTGGTAAATTGAAGGCATTTGACGATGAAAATCCGTTCCTGCTTGTCCCGCGGATTGTATCCATATGCAACCGCGATATCTTGCAGGGTTTTAATGGACATGCCGAGAAGGAGGGGGATATCAATGGCCAAGGTGAAGATTCCGCCTATTCCGGTACTAGCTCCTTGGACTGTTGCTAAGTTGCTGCCGGATTTTTTAATATCTTGACTGACAAAGTCCATAATTTGGAGCGGGACCTTACTTGAAACGTCTTCCAACTGAGTGATCTCTAATTCTGGTTTTTGAGCCTGCAACTTTCCTATGATGGTGGACTCTTTCGTTAAGTATTTCCCGCCGGTCTGTATATAGCTACCTATTTCATCGAGCACAATCCCCAGCTTCTTTTGAATGAAGGCAGGGGTCACCTTGTCGAGTATCTTAAACGGGAGACGGCCAATCCGGTCCCAAATCCACAAACCTTTTTGTTCCTTTTCCCATTTTTTCACGATCAGCAGTTCTTTTTCTAGGTCTTCTCTTGATTCCAGGTTCATGATGTATTGCTCCTTTCTGTATACCTAGCATTACCGGTTTTTTTGGAATTCATCGTGTGTTTTTAAGGAACTCTTTATATTGTTCGATCTTGATGTCCAAAAAGAGGGACATCTTTTGGATCGGATCTCTTAAGCGGATATCTCCAATCTCGCTAATTCGTTTTAAGCGGTAGTTCAATGTATTGACATGGATATGGAGAGTTCTTGAAGCCTCATTGGGATTGTCGTCCTTTTCGAGATAGACGGTAAGTGTGTGCAATAATTCCGTTTGGTTTTTCGAATCATAGGCCTTGAGCTTTAGGATGGAAGGATGGACCGTTCGCTGTTTATTGCTTGCAAAGACTTCAAGCATTTGAAACATGCCAAGCTCCTCATAATGGCGAATGTGCTCCATTTCAATAGGAAAGATTGTTTTCATTTTCAGGGTATACTGCGCTTCCTCATAACTTGATTTTACATCGGTCAGGCTTTTATACAGGTTTCCGGATGCCCCAAGGATATGTTCGACACCGAAACGGCGTTGCATTTCTAAGATGAAGTAAGGAATGAATTCATAAGTGGAGAAAGCGGAATCATTCTCCTGATTGGATCCTGTAAAAAGAATGAGCCTATTCTGATCAATGGCAAACAAGAAGCAATGAACCTTTTGGGTGGTCGTTAGCATATAGGATATGAAGCGTTCGACTTCCCGGTTGATCTCTTCAGGGAATTCGAACACCAATATGGAAAAAACGACAGGGACAGGAATAGATAGCTTCGCAAAATTTTCAATGATTTCAGATTCTTCCTGATAATGCCCCGTTAACATGCGCCAAAGAAACTCTTGATGTCCCGCTTCTTTCCTTTTCTTTTTCAATTGTAGCTGTTGTAGTTGATTTTTAGCTTCCTTTGCAGAGAAATGGAGAAAATCCATAGCCTCTTCAGAAAAGGGTTCGTTTACTTCCAAAGCCCAGATGAAGCCTAAGACTTCATTATTTTTCCGAATGGATACCGCTGCGCGATTGCCGAGACCAACGTCATGCTTGGCATCAACTTTAATCGGGGCCTCATCTTTTAATAAGGAAGGGATGATACCGTCTTTCCATAAGCTGTTGATGACCTTTTCGGGTACCCGCCTGCCAATGATGGTCATGATGCGGGCCTGGTCTGTAGTATCGTCATGCGTACTATAGGCAAGGAGACGATGATTTCCATCTTCTATTGTGATGGGACAGCCTAATACCGAACTGATTCTATCTGCAAATTCCATCATATCCCCGTAAAGGTCCTTGAAAATATCCCTGTTTTTCGTAAAATCCTTCATATTACTAAGACCCCTCGCTTTAAAAATTTCCTTCTTATACAAATTTTAAACGATTATCCTTATTTAACATAGTAATAGGATAGAAGAATTCCAGGTAAAAATAAAAACCTGCTGAATCAGCAGGTTTTTGGAAACGTTAGAATAAGAAATTTATAGCCAAGTATATCAACCCAGCCAATGTGGCGGAAATAGGCAAGGTAATGAACCAAGTAATGAGCATTCTTTGTGCGGTTCCCCATTTAACTCCCTTAACCCGGTGGGATGCACCGACTCCAAGAATGGAAGACGATATAACATGAGTGGTGCTTACTGGCATATGAATCAGCGTCGCTCCAAAAATGATGAAAGCGCCCGTTAAATCAGCTGCGACACCATTAATTGGTCGGATTTTCATGATCTTTCCGCCAACGGTTTTGATGATTTTCCATCCACCGATCGATGTTCCGAGACCCATTGCCACGGCACAACTGAATTGCACCCATATAGCGATATCATTGCTTGTTGTATATCCATTGGCAATCAACGCCAGTGTGATGATTCCCATCGCTTTTTGAGCATCATTCGTTCCGTGAGTGTACGATTGAAGCGCGGCAGTGGCAATCTGAATCGTACGGAACCTTTGATTCGTTTTCGTCAAGTTATTGTTTTTGAATACAACTTTAAAGATGCTGTACACGATAAAACCGATCAAGAAAGCAATAATAGGGGAGAAAATCAACGCCTGAATGATCTTCAAGAATCCTTCCCATTTAATCGAACCAAAGCCGGCTGCAGCAATTGCGGCACCTGCGATTGAACCAATCAATGCATGGGAAGAAGAGCTTGGTATTCCGTAATACCACGTTAGAAGGTTCCATATAATCGCTGCAAGTAAAGCGGCCATGATCACATAGGAACCATTCGGAAGCGTGAACGGATCCACAATATCCTTCGTAATCGTCTTCGCTACCCCCGTAAAGGTCATAGCTCCGACAAAGTTCATGATAGCGGCCATGATAATAGCATGCCTAGGTTTTAACGCTTTTGTTGAAACAGATGTGGCAATGGCATTCGCCGTATCATGGAAACCATTGATGAAGTCGAACGCAAGTGCTAGGAAAACAATGATAATCGTTAAAAGTAACAAAGTATCCATTTTTGGGGGTACTCCTTAGGCGTTTTTCATTATGATTGTTTCAAGTGTATTGGCAACGGCTTGACAGTTATCAGCAATTTCTTCAAGACTTTCGTAAATCTCTTTATATTGAATGATTCTGATTGGATCTTTTTCAACGATGAACAAGTTTTTAATCGATTGACGTTGAATGCCATCACAAACAGATTCAAGCTCTTTAATCTTAATCGCATTTTCACGAATCATTGGTAACTTTTTAGTTGAAAGTGTATCGACAGCATGTTCGATTTCATACGTACATTCTTTAATGGCATCGACAAACTTTATCATATACTCATCCGCATTAACGATGGAATACATTTCGAACAAAGCGGAACAATGCTCTAAACCGTCAATGACATCATCCATTCTCATGGTCAATTCAAGAATATCTTCACGTTCAATAGGGGTGATGAAGGCGTTGTTTAACTCTTTGATGATGGTATGAACCATTTCATCGCCCTTATGCTCGTAATCTTTCATCTTATCTGAAAAAACTTTTAAGTCGCTGATATTTTTAAGTTTATAATCTGCGAAATAGTCTGCACTTTCTTTGATGTTTTGAGCAATGTTTAAAAGCATTACTGCGAATTTGTCTTTTTTAGATTTAAAAGCCATGGTTAATGCCTCCCAATTAGTCAAGCGTACTTACGAAAAGATGTGTATGCTTTAAGTATTAACAATTTGATTGTAACGAATTCATCTAGCATTAGGAAAGGTTTTTCGACGAAAATTTACAAAATCTTAATAAAACTTAACAAAAAGATAGGAGGAAAGGCTGTTATGGGAATATCTAGTTCTTCGATTGAATGTAATCGAAAGAAAAACCTTTCCAATTCGGAAAGGTTCACTGTGTTATAAAAACAAGGAAATGATATAGTAAATAGTTGCTGCCAAGGCAGCTGAAATTGGTAACGTGATAAACCATGTGACCAGCATGCTTTTTGCTGTAGTCCATTTTACTCCTTTAATCCGATGTGCCGAGCCAACACCGAGTATGGAAGAAGAGATGACGTGGGTTGTACTGACAGGCATATGAATGATGGTAGCCCCTAAGATAATGGCGGCACCTGACATATCCGCAGCCACTCCATTTATAGGACGGATCTTCATGATTTTTCCACCGACTGTTTTAATGATTTTCCATCCTCCGATAGAAGTACCAAGGGCCATGGCCACCGCACAAGAAAGTTGTACCCAAAATGGTATGTTGGAAGTTTGGGCATATCCGTTGGCCATTAGGGCCAATGTGATGATCCCCATCGACTTCTGGGCATCGTTTGTTCCGTGTGTGTACGATTGAATGGCGGCCGTAAGAATTTGAATTCTCCGGAAACGTTTATTGGTCTTACCTAAGTTATTATTTTTAAATACGATCTTAAAGATACTATACACGATAAAACCGACTGCAAATGCAATGATTGGAGATAAGATCAAAGCTTGGACAATTTTAGAAAAACCACCCCACTTGATGGAGTCAAAACCGCCTGCTATTATCGTAGCTCCTGCTATGGAACCGATGATAGCATGGGATGAACTACTTGGAATCCCAAAGTACCAGGTGACCAAATTCCATATGATTGCCGAAACCAGGGCTGCTAGAATGACATATGAGCCATTGGTTAACGTAAATGGATCGACGATGTCCTTCGTTATGGTTTGTGCAACTCCCGTGAATGTCAATGCTCCTAATAAATTCATGATCGCGGCCATGACGATGGCGTGACGTGGTTGAAGCGCTTTAGTTGATACTGCGGTAGCGATTGCATTGGCTGTATCATGGAACCCATTGATAAAGTCAAAAACTAAGGCAAAGAAAATAATTGCAGCGGTTAAAATGAATATACTACTCATGCATGGAAGACTCCCTTAATATTCAAGTATGTAAATGAAAAACCTAGTTTGCGTCCGAAGAGTGGGTGAAAGACAATCTTACAACTCCTTCTTATTTAGAATGGGAGTTATAGTAATGGATTATTCTTTTAAAAAAGAAGACACCTACTTTTAACATTTTTTGTCCAACTATTCAATTGTAACGAATTTCTTATCTATAAGGAAAGATGTTTCGTCATTTTCTTACAAAATATTTTTTTATTTAGGAGAAAACTTTCTATAAACTCTACTTTTGTAGAATAATGGATCGTTTATACGCATATTGACATGCAATTCCGAGGCTTAATTTTCGAATTGCCATGATGCAGATGATATAATTGGAAAATAAAAACTATGGAGGTATACCTTATGATTTCAACTGTTGGAGAGAAAATCACTTTACATAATGGAGTACAAATGCCACAACTGGGTTTCGGTGTTTTCAAGGTGAAAAACGGTGAAGAAACGGTTGAATCCGTCAAGAAGGCCCTTGAGATAGGATATCGTGCAATTGATACCGCAGCTATTTACGAAAACGAAGAAGGTGTGGGACAAGCGATAAGGGAAAGTGGAATCCCACGTGAAGAATTGTTCATCACATCGAAAGTATGGAATACGGAACAAGGATATGAAACGACGCTTCAGGCTTTTGAGGATAGCTTGGAACGGCTGGGCTTGGACTATTTGGACTTATATTTGATTCACTGGCCAGGCCAAGATAAATACCTGGACACATGGAAGGCACTAGAGAAACTTTATAAAGATGGAAAAGTGAAATCAATTGGTGTAAGTAACTTCCATGTTCACCATTTAGAAAATCTATTGGCAAACAGTGAGGTCAAACCTGTCGTCAATCAAATCGAGCTACATCCATTATTGACTCAAACCGAAATTCGCGATTACTGCAAGAAACATGATATCAAGGTTGAAGCTTGGAGCCCACTTGGACGCGGTCATTTAATAGATGAACCGACCATTAATCATATTGCGAAGAAGCATGGTAAAAGCTCTGCGCAGGTGTTGATCAGATGGCATTTGCAACATGATATCATCGTGATTCCAAAATCCATCACACCTTCACGTATTGAGGAGAACGCTCAAGTCTTCGATTTTTCATTAAGCCTTAATGAGATGAATCAAATCGATGCCTTGAACAAAAACGAACGATTCGGCAGCGATCCGGATAAACTTATTTTTTAAAGTGATGCTTTACATGAATCACCCAAAGAGTGCCCTAGTGAAATCTGGGCACTCTTTTTTTTATAGGCTATGTTATTTAACTCTGTTGATATTTGATAAAGCCTGATAAATGGTTAGATTTCATTAAATGTATGTTGGAAGGTAATTCTCTTCGCAAATCCGCAGACCTTAGGTGATGTTCATTTCGTTACACTTTTTTATTGGAGACATAAGGTATTGTCTGCATTAAAGCAAATGGACTTTAATTCATTTTCAGGGATTGTGGAGATGGATGAAACCTATTTTTTGTATTCTGAAAAGGGTAAAAGAAACATTGAAGGGCGTAAGCCTCGCAAACGTGGCGGCTCCTCAAGATTTCGTGGGATTAGTCACGAACAGGTTTGTGTCTTAATCGCAAGAGACGGACAAAAAGCAACTTTTTCAGGGGTTCTTGGTACTGGTCGTATTATCAAAACTCATTTGAGCTGGTTTCACTTCTTAGATGTAGTTAAACATCGAAGTGATAACGAAATAGTGAGTAAAATGATTGTAGAAAGCTCGTTATTTTCAACCATTGAAACATATAAAAGTCTAAGAAAAATGAAATTTAATCAAACTGCTTTGTTTTACAATGCTTCGGGGGAGTTGTTTTTTTATGAAGAAAGGAATTAGCTTTGAAATTCCAAATGAATATGGAACCTTTATCGGAGAAGTGCTAAAGCCAATTGACATAACTGTTTTCAGTTGGCGAATTGGTAACGGTGAGTCATATATAATAGTTGATGATGAATTAGATGAAGAACTTTTCACAGAAGATAAAAAAGTAATTGAAGGTGCAGAACTTAAAACCCTATTAGAAAACAATATATATTATATTATTTTCGCTGACTTACAAGCATATCCAAAAGGCGAATTTTCTGATATTGAAACCTATGAAGAATTTATTGAAAGTCAATGTGAGCTTATTTTATTAGTGGTCGATAGTTGTTATATCACCATCTATTGTAAAAATAAAGAAACAATCGAATTACTATACAAGAATGCAATAGAATCTGGATTTGAAGATGTTGAATATATTACCGATGAAAACGATACAAGAACAAGGTTATCTGCGTGGTAATGAAAAAAAGACCTTCACGCATAAAGCTTCTTAAAATCAACACTATTGTTTAACAAAGCTTTTTTATAAGAAAGAAACGGATTAATACGATAGCAGAAGATAAAAAATAGTATTATACCCTGTTCTTTATTGAGGTAATCCTTATTTAAACTATAAAAAAATAAAAATAAAATAAGGTTTTAGATTTAGAATATGGGGAAAATACTTAGTACAACAGCAAACAAGAAGAAAGACACACACCAACATTACGCAGTGTCCAATCAAATCCATTTGGACAAAAGTTAACTTTTAAATAACCAGTAGCATTCTCATTATTAAGATATGTGTACCAGGCATTATACCTTTTGAGTGTAAAGGTTAGTCTTGATAGGACACGAATAATGAAAGTGATTGGATTTCTTCTAGTCTGCTGAATAAAATTTATTTACTCAAGGAGGAAATATATTATGGGATTCTTATGGTCATTAATTATCGGTGGTATTATCGGTTGGTTAGCAGGTATGATTGTTGGACGCGACGTACCATTCGGTATTGTTGGTAACATCATTGCAGGTTTTGTTGGTGCATGGTTAGGTTCATTAATTCTTGGAACTTGGGGACCTTCAGTAGCAGATTTCGCTATCATTCCAGCATTAATCGGTGCTATCGTATTTGTATTCATCTTAAGCTTAATCTTAAGAGGAACAAGAAGAGCGTCATAATAAACAAAAATGTAGCTGGCCCTATGAGGCCAGCTTATTTATTTGCTCAAAATTTCAACTTGATAACGGTTTACATTAGGCAGTTGCTTTCACAGCGACTGCCTATTTTCGTTCCAATATTATTGAATAAATTAGTATTTATTATAGTTAAATAAATAAAAAAACCATTAGCTATTTTAAAATATACGGCAATGCGAAAATTAGGTGTTTTTAAAATAATAATAATTGTATACTGAAAAATGGGGAGGGAGATTAATTATGACAAAAAAAATGATGGGGATGCTTCTTGCAATAACTGGTTTAATTTTATTGGCAGGTTGCGGCAGTGATGAGCAAGTCCAAGAAAAGACGATTAAAGTGGGGGTTTCCGCTGGTCCTTTTGAAGAGGTAGCGAAAAAAGTGAAAGAGGTGGCCAAGGATGAGGGCATCAAGATGGAGATTGTACCATTCAATGATTTCGTCACACCTAACCGCGCTCTTGAAAATGGAGATTTAGATGTAAATGTATTCCAAACTAAACCGTATTTAGAACAATATAATGAGAACCATAAAGCCAATATCACAACGGTTGGGAAAGTTTTTACCACAAATATGGCTTTCTATTCGAAAAAATATAAGACGATAGATGAAATTCCGGATGGGGCTACACTGGGTATCATGAATGATCCTCTTAATCTGTGGCGGGGTCTTTTGCTATATGAAGAAGCGGGCTTAATCAAGTTGAAACCAGGCCTTGAAAATTATGCAACGATTCAGGATATTGCCGAAAATCCAAAGAAATTGAAATTTAAGGAGCTTGAAGGCGGGATGCTTGCTCCAGCGATGAACAGCTTGGACGTCGCGATTATTCCTAGTAACTTTGCAATCCAAAACGGATACGATCCAAAGGAAGATCCATTATATATCGAACAAGGAGAAAAGTTCCCAATTTACTTGGCAACGGCAGAAGAAAATAAAGATAATGCAGACTACAAAAAATTAACCGAATTATATAGTTCAAAAGAAGTGAAAGCATTCATAAAAGAAAACTATGAGGGCGTGTTTAAAACGGTTGATCAACCTTTTGAATAAAAGGTGGCTGGCCCAAACCTGAAAATAAAGTTTCGAATTAGGGGGTCTAGGATGATTCAGCTGACTGATATACACAAAACCTATAAAGTGGGGAAAAAAAGCGTCCATGCATTAAAAGGGGTGTCCCTTTCCGTGAACAGAGGCGAGATTTTCGGCGTGATTGGCTTTAGTGGAGCTGGAAAAAGCACACTTCTACGGACGGTTAATCTACTGGAAAAACCGACTAGTGGTAAAGTCATCGTGAATGGCGTCGATTTATTGCAGTTGAGTGAAAGAGAGCTGCGATTATCACGAAAGAAAATCGGGATGATTTTTCAGCAATTTAACTTGCTAAACTCCTATAATGTGTTTGATAATGTGGCAGAAATCTTAAGGATGAATAAGGTTTCAAAACAAGTAATCAAGCGGAAAGTGGACAGCTTGCTTTTGTTAGTGGGTTTGCAGGATAAAGCAGGGGAATATCCATCCCAACTGTCAGGGGGACAGAAGCAAAGGGTAGGCATTGCACGCGCGTTGGCCATGGACCCTGAACTTCTATTATGCGATGAAGCGACTTCCGCACTTGATCCGCACACGACAGAGTCGATTCTTGACCTTTTGCTTGATATTAATGAGAAGCTAGGCTTGACGATCGTGCTGATCACTCATGAAATGGAAGTGATTAAAAAGATCTGTGACCGCGTTGCTGTCCTGGAGCAGGGGGAAATAATCGAACAGGGTTCCGTTCTTGACATTTTCAGTAGGCCCCAAGCACCAACGACGAAGAACTTCATCCGTACCATTTTCGATGATGCGATTCCAACCATGATGTTGAACAACATCTTGGTAGAAAGGCCGGTCTCCAAAGTTGTCAGGATATCATTCAGGGGAGAGGCTGCACTTAATCCGGTCCTGCATTCCCTTGCCGTCCGTTTTTCTGTAGTTACTAATGTGTTAAGCGGTTCGATGATTACGGTTAAAGGGATGCCGCTTGGTATGATGCTGCTTCATATTTCGGGTGAGGAAGAAGCAATTATGAGGGCCATAGGTTATCTTGAACAGACGGTCCACCATGTGGATGTCATACAGGAACTAGGGGTGGTGAAGCCATGATGGAAAGATTATTAGAGATGTCACCGTTATTTACCCAGTCTCTATACGAAACGCTATTGATGGTCGGGATCGCCCTTTTCATTGCGACCCTCATTGGCATCCCAATAGGGGTGCTACTGGTAATAACGAGAAAAGACCATCTTGCACCGAATAAAGGGGTCTTTCTTCTATTGAATGTTCTAGTTAACATCATACGCTCGGTTCCGTTCATTATCTTGATCGTGGCCATCATCCCCTTCACTGAATGGGTGGCAGGCACGGCAATCGGTGTTAAGGGGGCAATTGTTCCACTAATCGTGTTTACGGCACCGTATATTGCCCGTTTGATAGAAACGGCCCTGCTGGAAGTGGATCGTGGCATCATCGAGGCCTATTCGGCAATGGGGGCGTCAAGGTCCCAAATCATTTTCCGAATCATGTTGCGTGAAGCCAGGCCGGGGATCGTGCTCTGTCTGACCATAGCGACAATTGGGTTGATTGGTGCAACGGCGATGGCCGGGGCCGTGGGGGCTGGAGGACTCGGGGATTTAGCGCTACGCTATGGGTACCAGCAATGGGATCTTCCAGTCATGTTCATCACGGTCCTCCTGTTAATCTGCCTCGTGCAGCTGATTCAGTCATTTGGCAACTGGACAGCGTCTAAATTGAAAAAAGGATCTTGAACATAAAAAAGCTGGCTCATATTCTAAAATGTACCCCTTGTAAAGGACATTTTAAAAAAGCCTAGGCAACTTGTTGAAGCTGCTGTCTGTATTTTGCAGGCGGCAGCTTTTTTAAATTCCATTG